>JAJZCX010000325.1 GCA_021851625.1 Acidobacteriota bacterium
GCCAGACGGAGAACTCCGCCCTGTGCCCACGGTTGTAAAGCCAGAAGTCTGGTCCTTCGTACCTACTGGAAAGGAGTACACGTTGGTTCCATCCAAGTAATACACATCGCCCAAAGAATCGACGGCAATGCGCGCCTTGTATGCTTGGCCATTGCCCGATCCAATCGGAGGTAGATTACTCGCGATGACGAGTAATGCAGGCTGCACAGAATTCGGCGGCGGCCCTACATTCACCTGCGAAGCCGGAATCTCCAGGATTTTGTCATTGGCACCATGTGAGTCATTGTCATTCACATCCACGACATAGAGATTTCCGGCTGCATCTACGCCAATGTCATTCGCCTGCAAATAGTACCCGGTGACTGCGCCTCCTCCTGCACTGGCAAGAGCACACGCCTCCGTGGGATTGCTGTTGCATACGGGAGGATTTGTGCTGCTGAGCGTATTGGGCATCGCAGCGGTTGGGTAGGTTTCATTGACAAAAGGAACCTCAATGATCCCGGCGTTGCCATTGTTGTAAGTGTTGAGGGTATACACGTTGTTATTCTTGTCGGTGGCCGCGCCATGACCGCCCAGTCGTTGGCCCGAGCCATTGGTATATCCGCCGAGATTGGTAACCAAGGCAACTGGAGTGGAACTGCCACTGGGCAGCTCATACAGCGTCGCGTCGCCCCCATTGACATAAAGAAGCGTACCCACGCTGTTGATGCCCAAATGCATAGTGTCTGCGTAGGCACCAGAACTCAAGTAGGGATTCGGCAATGTCGCAACCACCGTTTGGTTAGAACTCATGACCACGGACGGTACCTGGCCCAACACAACTGCGGGCAGCGCTAGCAACCCTGCAAACGCCACCTTTCTGCAAACCTTGACCAACCGATTCATACTGCCTGCTCCTGCGCTGTAATGCGGGTCCATTGTCCTGCCTCCAAAAGCTGTGTGTTTCATCGTGTCCATTTCCTCTGCGATCCCTGCCGCCCCGGCGGTCACCCACAACAAAATATCTGTTGCAACGGGCAATATTTTCCTAAACTGCTTTAGGGTTTAAATTCAGATGAATCTTAGGAGATGCAAAAAACAACTGTCAAGCGCGAAATAGTAACATAACCGCATCGCTAGAGCGGTTTAGACAGGGGATCGATACCTGTTACCATCCGATCTCACTCATAAACATACCCTTTACGAGGGGGAATTGCTTCAGTAAAATTTAGTGCGTGTCTGTGCCAGCTTCCGGCCACACACAGGTAGGAGACTTCGTGCAGCGTCGTGTCCTTTTTGGATTTCCCCGCAGCCGCGTACTTTGGACGAGCGCCCTGTTTCTGCTGCTTGACCCCAGAGCCACCTACGCGGCCTCCCATGCTGCCGCGCAGCCATCCACAACCTCCCCATCGGCCTCACAAAAGGATGCGCACGCCTTTACATTCAAGGTGTCTACGCGCTTGGTGGTTGTGGACGTGGTCGTTTTGGGCCGCGATGGCAAGCCGGTTTTAGGCCTGACGCAGAATGATTTTCATCTCTTCGAAGACCATAAGCCGCAGACGCCTGTGCACTTCAGCGAGCACACGGGCACGGTTGTGCCCCAATCCTCCAGCGTGGCCTCTGCTTTGGCCTCTCTGCCCCCGGCCACGTACATCAACCTGCCCAGTGCGCCCGCATCCAACACGGTGGATGTGCTGCTACTGGATGCGCTGAACACACCGCTGCGCGATCAATCGTACGTGCGCGCGGAGATGATTCGATATTTGAGGACGCTTCCTCCGGGCCAGCGCATCGCCATCTTCACGCTGGCCTCACGCCTGCGCATTGTGCAGGGATTTACCAGCGATTCTTCGATTCTGTTGGACGCGCTGACCGACGGCAAGCACCTGCAGGAGCAGTCCGCGCTGTTGAATGCTGCGGAGACGAACTCTTTCGAACAAAATCAGGTGCAGGCTGTGGCTTCCCTAAATCAGACCCCGCCGCAATTGCAGACACAGCAGACACCGGAAACGCAGGCCATGCAGATTGCATCCAGCATGCAACAGTTCAATACCGATATGGAGTCGTTCCAAACCGACGTGCGTGTGCGCATCACGCTAGACGGATTGACCGACATCGCACGATATTTGAGCGCGCTGCCGGGACGCAAGAATCTGCTCTGGTTCTCGGCCAGCTTTCCACTCACCATCAACGCAGCATCCAACAGCCCGGATCCGTTTTCCTCCATGCGCATGTATCAGGAGCAGGTGCAGCAGACCACCAGTCTGCTAGCGGAGGCGCGTGTGGCCGTGTACCCCATTGACGCGCGCGGGCTAATGAACATTCCTGCCTATGATGCTTCGCGTGCGGGCAAGCAGTATTCGCAATCGCCGGGTGCCTTTGGCAAAGCGGTGACAAACTTCATTACGCAAACAGCCTCTGAACACTCCAGTATGGACCAGATCGCCGAGGAGACGGGAGGCCGCGCGATTTACAACTCCAATGATCTGAAGGGCGCGCTAGCCGATGTGGTCGAAAACGGCGCGGACTATTACACGTTGATCTACCGACCCACGGATGAAAATTGGGATGGCAGGTTTCGCCACATTGCAGTGAAGGCCGACTGCAAGGGATGCACGCTGCAATATCGCCGGGGCTACTACTCCACCGTGGATGCAAACAAAGCTCCACAGGGCGCAGCGGCTGACGACCCACTGCGGCAATTTACCGCGGAGATGTCCCACGGTCTGCCCGATTTTTCGCAGATACTTTATAAGGTTCATTTGGTGCCGGTGCAGCCGCAGCCCAATGCCAGCGCAGCCATTGCCGGAGAGGCC
>JAJZCX010000326.1 GCA_021851625.1 Acidobacteriota bacterium
GCAAGGTGATCGGCAAGCAGGGCCGCACGGCCCGCTCGCTGCGCACCATTCTCAGCGCGGTCAGCATGAAGCTCCAGCACCGCTACACGTTGGAGATTCTCGAAGAGGCGCATGAATCCATGCACGTGGCCAGTGCCACGGTCGTTGTGCAGTAGATCGAAAGTTCCACCTACGCTGGCGCATCCAGCCGCCAGCGTAGGACAATAGCTGCGTGACTCCAGAAGAATCCTCAGCGCGGCACGATTTGATTCCCTCCCCCAACTCCCCAGAGGCGCAGCCCACTTGGGTGCACATTGCGCATTTGGTACGCACACAGGGCCGCCACGGCGAACTGTTGGCCGATATCCTCACCGACTTTCCCGAAGCCTTTGCCACACGCACGGCGGTTTTTCTTGCTTCTCCGAAGCCGGGCAGTCAGCCGCAACCCGCGACCATCGAGCATCACTGGCTGCACAAAGGCCGTCTCGTATTGAAGCTGCAGGGCATCGATTCCATCTCGGCTGCGGAGGCTCTGCGCGGCTTCGATGTTGTAATTCCGCGCGGGCAGCGCATGCCCTTGGAGGATGGCTCGATATATATGGACGATCTCATCGGCTGCGCACTGGCCGATGCTGCCAGCCCGGGCGCGCCTGTAGTCGGCGTGGTTCGCAGCGTGGCACCGCAGTCGGAGACCGCGGATTTGCTGGTCGTGGAGGATGCCGCTGGGGGCGAGCACCTAATTCCCTTCGCCAAGGCATATCTGGTCGGCGTGGACATCGCGGCCCGACGCCTCACGCTGCGCCTGCCCGCAGGGTTGCTCGACATCAACGCGCCGCCATCGGCGGAAGAGCGCGCCACGCAGACTGGGGAATCGCCGCTTACTTAGTGGTTGCGGGCAGCACGTTGATCGTGTGCAGCCATTCGATGGCCAACACAGGCCAGTGCGTAATCGGCAGCGCCGTGGGTCGCAGCCCATAGCCGTGTCCGCCCTGCGCGTACAGATGCATCTCCGCGGGAACGCCCGCGTTTTTTAGCTCCATAAAGTACACAATGGAGTTCTCCACATGCACGGGGTCATCTTCTGCCTGCACCAAAAACGCGGGTGGAGTTTGCGCGTTGACTTGGATGAAAGAGTTCGGCTCAAAGCCCTTATCCGCCAGGGCAATGTAGCCCGGATAAATGATGATGGCGAAGTCAGGTCGGCATGAGAGCGCATCGGCGGCATCTACTGGAGCGTACATGCGATTGGTGTAGAGCGTGCTCAGCGCCGCAGCCAAATGCCCACCGGCAGAAAAGCCCAGCACGCCGGTGCGTTTGGGATCGATATGCCAGTCGGCAGCGTGTTCGCGCACCAAACCGACGGCGCGCTGCGCATCCTGCAACGCGGCACTCGACGTAGGATACGGCCCAGAGTCGGGCACACGATACTTCAGCAGCGCGCAGGTGATGCCCGCCTGATTCAGCCATTGGCAGACTTCCGTTCCTTCGAGGTCGATGGCCAGAATGTGATAGCCGCCGCCGGGAAAGACCACGATGGCCACGCCAGTATTGTTGCCTTGTGGCGGGTAAATCGTCAGCGTTGGGTTGGTCACGTTGCCCCAGTGCAGCAGTGGCTTGCCAGCAATCAACGCATCCTTGGGCGTGGTCAAATCTCCCTCCGGGCCGGGAGCTGGCTTGGCATCGGGCACACCATTGGGCCACAAGCGCAGCGTCAACAGCCCTGGTGCGGGCGGCCACACATAGGTTTGCGCCGCATTTTGCGCCCCCGCGCAGGCGGCAAGCCCCATCCACACCGCAAACAACCCTGCAATCTTCTTCACAAACGCCCCCTCAAACCCGCATTTCTGTCGCCGTCCCATCATTCCACCGTCGCAGCCAACCGCGCAAGCACCCGGCGAGACTTCCCATCGAACAGGAATTGCCTCCATTGACCACCCCGTTACCGATTTATAAACTAAAGGAAGTGTAGTTTTATCCCCCCACCCTGTTTTTTTTGGAGGATGTTGCAATGAAGAATCTTTTTACTAGGAAGCTTTCCCTGGGTATGGCGCTAGCCGCTGGACTCTGCGCTGTGCTCCCGCTCAGCGCTTCAGCAGAAAACCACGTCGTCTCTCCGGCCCAGATGCAGCAGGACTTGAGCACCGCATCCGCCGCACGCCAAAAGAATGAGCAGGCCGTGCGCAGCTTTCTGTCCACGCCCCAGGCCGAGCGCGCCCTGCAGATGGCTGGGGTTCAGCCGCAGCAGGCCAGCAACGCCGTCAGCCAGTTGAGCGACAGCGAGTTGGCACAACTGGCCACGCGCTCCCAGAATGCGCAGAAAGACTTTGCCGCCGGCAAACTCTCCGATCACGATCTGCTTCTCATCGCCGTGGCCATTCTGGCTCTGCTTCTGCTGGTTGCGATCGTCCACTAAAACTGCCATGCCTCTGCGCGCTTGGGCAATTGCGGCCATTTTGGCGGCGGGAACTGCATCTGCGCAGACCGCCGCACCCGCCGCAATTGCCCTGCGCACGCCCTACATCCAGCAAAGCTGGGAGGGATGCGGCTCGGCATCCATCGCCATGGTGATGCAGTACTGGGATGCGCAATTGCACCAGCCCATCACCACGAGCGCCGACGCAGCCGCCATCCAAGCCAAGCTCTACTCCCGCGCAGCGCAGGGCATCCGCGCCAGCAGCATGGAGCAGTATCTGCGCGATGCGGGCTATCGCGTCTTTGCCTTCCCTGGCCAGTGGAGCGATTTGCAACATCACTTGGAGCTGGGTCGGCCCTTGATCGTCAGCTTGGCGGCTAG
>JAJZCX010000004.1 GCA_021851625.1 Acidobacteriota bacterium
AAGTATGATTGCCAATCTCCTGACCATCGCGGTAATAGCGTTTGAGCAGGCTGATGTCGTCCTGCGCTTCTTCGCCAATCACCATGAAGGTGCCAACAACCTGCTTCTGCTTGAGGATGTCGAGAACCTTCGGTGTCCAGGTGGGATCGGGGCCGTCGTCAAAGGTAAGCGCAACCTCATTCGGGTGATAGCCATACTGCTCGACCGTGTATGACTGTGGGAAGGTATTGATCTGCTCTGAGACAAGCTGGTGCGTGTCCGCATCCTGCTCAATGGTGCGCTCACCGATCTGCGGCTCCCCAACCACACGCAGAATGTCGCCGTCCCCTTCCGTGTTCACATCCTCGCCAGGCTGCATAGAGGCGAGCAGTTGGGGCGTGTTCGGATCCAGCGGATTATCCCAGACCTTCCACAACGAGCGATCCTCTGAACCCAACCGCCAGAGCGCGAAGGTCTCAATGCCCAGCTCGCGCGCTGCGCGCATGGCATTCACCGCGGTCACCGCATCCAAATACCAAATCTGATGCTGCACGTGCGCATCTTCGTCATCGTAGGCGAAGTGCATGTTGAGCGAGTCTGAATCCAACTGCGGCGTCGCATCGGAATCCGAGGCCGCCTGCCAGGCGTCCTGCACGGCCATGTCATCCGTGTTGACCACATGCGATGGAATCAAACGACCATGCACGCGCTGCGGTTGCGAAAGCGTCCAATCGTAGCCATAATTGCCGATGGCGCAGATCAATTTATTTTTTGGAACCAGTTTGAGCGCCACGCGCAGATTGTTGAGAAACCAATCCTGCGAGGCAACCGGACCGGGCCCGCTGCCCGGTTCGTGCTGGTCGTAGTCCATCAAAATGATGCCATCGACGTTGGCGGAATAAAACTTCAAATCCCAATCGTCGTCATCGACAGGCACGTTGATGTACAAACGCAGCCCCTTCGGGTGCATCCGCCCATAGAGGATGGAGATCAACTGGCGGTATCCGGGCTGCGCGTCCGTCGGGATCGCTTCAATATCCATCGACAGGCCGCGATAGTGCGGATTGGCCCCAAGAAAAACCATTATCTGATCTACGAAGCGCTCGCGCGCGTCAGGATCATTCAAAAACGCTTCTGCAACGTTGGAGCTGAAGTCGCCGGTGAGCGGATTGAAGTTATTCACCAGCGGTAGCACGTCGGTGTCTTCCTTGGCTTCGGTGATGGCGCGCATCACCTTGCCCTCTTGATCGACGTTGTGCACGCCGTCATGATCGACCACCGCGTAGGGGCGATTGTCTAGCGTAAATGCCGTCGGCGTGCCGTCGGGCGTGATGATGTGAATCCAGTCGGGAAAGAGCAGATCAATCTGATGGATGTGCTGTTTGAGCGAACTGTAGCTGGCCGGGTCGTAGTCCACGTAGTAGGCCGCGCGCAGTCCCGTACCGGAGTTCAACGGAATCTCTGTCGGGCGGCCCTTGCGATTCTTGCGCCGTGGATGGAGAACGGGCTTGCCGCGCGAGCTGTATTTCAGCGCGTGGAAGTTGCGCTTCTGCACCGGCAGCAAAAGCTCCGGCAGATGCTCGCGGTGAATGACGTTGAGACCGAAAGCGATCAAGACAACGGTGGAAATAACCAGCACCACATCCAGCACGCGGCGCAGGCGCTTCCATCGTTTCCGCTCTGGATCATAAAAAATAGGATTCGACATAGGCAGAACGGTCTCTATCGCATCGTAGTTTTCTGCACTGCCCACGTCAAACGCAAAACCGCACGGTATCATCAAGGTCAATGCTGCAACTGGTTCAACGCGCGCGGCTGCATCTGCTGATCGCACTCGGTTTGGGGCTGGTGCTGCGTCTGTGGTGGGTGCACGCTTATCCACTGGTCGATGGCGACACTCTGCTCTACGGCGACATCGCCAAAAACTGGATGCAGCACGGCATCTACGGCCTCACCTCGCAAAGCGGCATTCGCCCCACGTTGATTCGTCTGCCGGGATATCCGCTATTTCTCGTCGCTTGCTTTCGAGTCTTTGGCATCGAGAATTATCGCGCAGTTTTGTTGGCGCAGATTGGCATCGATCTGGCCGGATGTCTGTTGATCGCGGGCCTGGCCGCACGCACGCTCAGCCTGCGCGCAGGCGTCGCCGCGCTGTATCTGTCCGCGCTCTGTCCCTTCACGGCGAATTACGTGGTGACGCCGATGGCCGAGACGTTGACGCTCTTTACGATGGCGCTGGGCCTGTATGCGCTGGCGCGTTTTGTCGAGCGTCCCGCAATATCGGTCTGGTTTTGGATATTGGCGTTTGCCATCAGCTACTGCGCGCTGCTGCGCCCGGATGGAGCATTGCTCGGCGTGGTCTTGCTGCCGGGCATGGCGTGGTATGCGCAGAAAAAAATCTCCCCACAACGCGCAGTACTGCTGGCAATGCTCTGCGCTGTGATTGCACTGCTTCCCTTCTGCGCATGGACGCTGCGCAATGCACGCACGTTGCATGTCTTTCAGCCGCTGGCACCGCGCTCCGCTGCCGATCCCGGAGAATTTGTCGATACTGGCTGGAACCGCTGGGTGCAAAGCTGGTGCGTGGAGTTTACCTGCACAAATGAGATTTATTGGAACGAGGGCAGCGCTCCGCTGGCGACAAGCAATCTACCCGATCGCGCAATGGACACACCCGCCGAACGCTCCACAGTGCAAGCTCTCTTTGCAGAGCACAACGCCACGCTTACCTTGACCCCAGAGATGGACGCGCAGTTCGCGCGCCTAGCCGAGGAGCGCGTGGCCCGGCATCCACTGCGCTTTTACGTGGTTTTTCCTGCGCTGCGACTGGCTGACATGTGGCTGCGTCCACGCACGGAGATGATTTGGATTGAGCTGCGCTGGTGGCAATACAGCCATCACAAAGAGGAAACGATTTTTGCGTGGAGCTATGCCGCGCTCAATCTGGCCTACATTATGCTCGCGGTTTTGGGGCTGCGGCGTGGCGTTCCGTTCCAGCCTGTGCTGGTGGGATATATCGCATTGCGATGTATTTTATTGCTGACGCTGGAGACCCCGGAGCCTCGCTACACGCTCGAATGCTTTCCGATGATTTTTATTCTGGCGGCGGCGACGTTGGCACATTCAAAAACGTCAGCCCATTCTTCGCTGTCAGCAGCAGCCCCATCAGGCTCGGCCCCAGCAGCATGATGGGGAACATCATGCTGCTGGTGAATTTTGGAATGGCATGATGCTGCACGAGCTTGGATGCGACCAGCGCGAAGGCCGGAGTGGTTCCGTTATTTTTGCACGGTATTGGTCTTCGAGGTCGTCTTGATGTGGAAGGCCGAGGCGGCCACACGCTTGTTGTAGCGAATGTTGCGGTAGAAAGCGGTGCGCATGTCGCCGGATGGCTCAAAGAATTGCTGCTTGAGCGAAAGGGCGCGCGTCGGATCCATCCAGATCGTGATATGCGTAAACATGCTGCGCACGCTGGCCTGCTTGCCCACCAAGTCGAGTTTGACGGTCTGCACTCCGTCAATTGTCTCCACACCTTGGTCGTTGATCTCCCAATTTTTTTCCAGAGCGCTGCCGCTGCCGCCGAAGCCGAGCGTTAGAAAGCTCTCAAACCGCTCCTGATTTTTTCCGGCGTGGAGCACGGTCATCTGATCGATGGCAGGCTGATAAAACTCCAGCACTCCGTCCTTGTAGACGACCTCTTTGGCATCGGGCTGGCCGTTGAATTTTTTCACGTGCGCGGCCATTTCCGTGGTGTCGCCGCTGCGCAGAAAATCAATGGTTCCGATCTGGGTGTCGGTGTTGTCCACGACGCGCTCATATTGATCCCATTGAAAATCGGCCTGCGCGGAACGGAAGTTCTTCGCAGCAGCATCGATTTGCGCCAGCACAGAGCGCAGCGCGTTGGCTGGCTTCTGCTGCGCGTCCGCAACAGGCAGCATCATGCAGACTGCACCAAGAAGCATCGCGCTGGCGCGCAGTCGTTTTCCCAAGCGATTCTTTTGTAAATCCAAATTCATTCGCGTGACGATCCTTAAGGGTATTTCCAGCGCACAGCGCAGCTAACGACGCACCCAGACGCGATAGGCCGTAGCGGAGCCATCAGCGCCCAGCATGGTTTGATAGTGGTCGATATTGACGCCGCCTGAGATGGGCGCGATGGCAGCCTTCAATTCCTTTTGTAGCGCGCGCGCGTCAGCCGCTGGGGCCAGCGCGCTGGCGTTGATTTGATACACGAAGCTGTCCTTGCCGTCGCTCTGGATTAGTACCCCGCTCGGCGGCAGCAGGTGCGCTGGGGGCGCGTCTTTGAAGTCGATGACGCGCGGCGCGATGAAGATGAAGGCGAGGATCAGCGTGACCATCACATCATAGTGAAAGCTGCCCCGCTCGTAGGTCCAGAAAAGATAGGTGCGTAGGATTCGCAACATTGCCGTACTCCTCAGCGAGTGTACATCTCCAGCATGGTTTGGCCATTCATATAAGGCACCAGCACCTCTGGTACGCGCACGCAGCCATCGGCCTGCTGGTAGTTTTCCAAAATCGCCAGCCAAGTGCGGCCCACGGCCAGACCGCTGCCGTTGAGCGTGTGCACCAGCTCGGCCTTTTTTTGCCCCGGCGCGCGGAAGCGGATATTGGCGCGACGCGCTTGGAAGGCTTCAAAGTTCGAACACGAAGAAATTTCGCGGTATGTATTCTGGCCCGGCAGCCAGACCTCAATGTCATAGGTCTTGGCCGAAGAGAAGCCCATGTCGCCGGTGCAGAGGCATACCACGCGATAGGGCAGCTCCAATTTTTGCAGGATGGACTCCGCATCGCGTGTTAATTTTTCATGCTCGTCCTGCGATTGCTCCGGCGCGACAAACTTGACCAACTCCACCTTTTGAAATTGATGCTGGCGAATCAAGCCGCGCACATCTTTGCCATACGATCCGGCCTCGGAGCGAAAGCAGGGAGAGTAGGCCGTGAGCGCGAGTGGCAATTGCTTGGCGTCGAGGGTCTCGTCGCGGAAGAGATTGGTGACGGGCACCTCTGCAGTGGGGATGAGCCAGTGGTCGCTGTCCTCGCAATGAAACAAATCTTCCGCAAATTTCGGCAATTGACCGGTGCCAAAGAGCGAGGCGGCGTTGACCATGTAGGGCGGCAGCACCTCAGTGTATCCATGCTCGCGCGTGTGCACATCGAGCATGAAGTTGGCCAGAGCGCGTTCCAAGCGCGCGCCGTTTTGCCAATACACAGCAAAACGCGCGCCAGAAATTTTTGCCGCGCGATCAAAATCAAGAATGCCAAGCTGCTCGCCAACCTCCCAATGCGGCTTGGGTGCGAAATCAAAGGAGCGGATCGTCCCCCAGCGGCGAACTTCAACATTGTCGTCGGCGCTTTTGCCCACGGGCACGCTGGCGTGGGGCAGGTTGGGAATCTGGTGCAGCACGGCGCGCATGGCCTCTTCCGCAGCAACGGCCTCGGCCTCCAAGCGCTCGGCATCTTCCTTGAGCGCGCGCGTACGATCCATCTGCGCGGTTGCATCCTGGCCGGATTTTTTCAGTTGCGCAACCTGCTCGGAGATTTGATTGCGCTCGGCCTTCAACTTCTCCACTTGGGTAATCGCGCCGCGACGGCGCAGGTCGAGCGTCTCAAAACCGGAGAGCAGCGCCTCGGCGTCCACGCCGCGCTGCGAGAGTTTTTCCTTGACCAGCGCGAGGTTCGCGCGCACAAATGCCAGATCGAGCATGGCCTTATTGTACGGGATGCCCTGGGGTCGCGGTGCGGCTACTGCGCGAGGGATTTGTAGTGTACGGTACGCTGCTCAACGATTTCGTTTGAGCTTTTTCCGTCACCACTGCTGGGGTGATGCACTTGGAGTTGCCCGGTCAGGACGTAGTAGCCCTCTTCGTCGCGCTCCTGCACATCACCACGCTGGATGGTTCCGTCAAAGGAGTACCAAAGGCCGTGGACAATCTTGGTGGCAAATTGCAGTTGGTTGCCGTGGATGGAGGTGTGGTCAAAGAAGTAGGTGAGCGGAGTGCCTTTGTCGGTTTCCGCGTCGCCGAGCCGGGCGATATAGCCCTTGAGTTTGCCGTGGTGGATGTCAATTTCGATGGATTCGTTGTTGTGGTCGAAGGCGTAGGAGCCGGAGACATCTGCGGTCAAGGCAACCGACTCGGATTGCGGCTGCGCGCTGGGCGTTGTTCGCATTTGCGCCATAACGGGCAGGCAGTACAAGCTGAGCATGGCCACCAACCATGTACACGGGCGTGCACCAGCTACCGTCCCATGGAACCAACTGTGCTGAGAATCCCGACGCAATTGCGATTTGGATCTGCGCATATGGTTCCTATTCTTCTCCTGCATCCACGTTTGCCACATTCCGCCGCTGGCCATACGGCGACGGCTGCGGACCATGGGCCACCGGTGCAGGCAGCAGATGGGAGTTCGACGGATCCGCCGTCCCATCCAGCGGGCGCGGCATCATCTGCAGGTGCATTAGAATTTTGCGCGTTACGCCGGTTAGTGGCAAGTCCTGCAAGGCGATGCCGTTGGCCCAACAGATTTCGCGGCCTTCGGACTGAAGTTCCTCCTCAGCCACGCCCCCATCATAGACGGTGACCATATATTGCGTGTGGGTAATGGTGTGCATGGTGCGCCATACCGGATGCTGGCGATGCATTTGTACCGGATCAGCCAGTGGCAACTCCCACATGCCCGACATCTGCGCAGCATCCGTAGGCCTGCGCAATAACAGAACCTGCGGAGGGTTTTTTTTGCTTCTGCGCAACACCTGATACGCAATGTTCACCTTGTTCGTTCTGGGTCGCACCACGGTTGGGTGCTCCCCTTGCGTGCGGCAAAACTCCCGCACCGGACATTGAATGCATGCAGGCTGGCGCGGGTGGCAGAGCATCGCACCCAACTCCATCATGGCTTGGTTGAAGGTTCCGGCTTCCTCAGGGGCAAGCAATCTTTGCGCCATGACATCAATACGCTTGCGCATCTGCGCGTTGACCGTGGTTGCGCCCATCAGCCGCATGATGACACGCTCCACATTGCCATCAACAACCGCCACCGGCTCACCAAACGCGATGCTGGCCACAGCACCTGCGGTATATTTGCCCACGCCAGGCAGCTTGAGCAAATCTAGATAGGTCTGCGGCATTTTGCCATGATGACTATCCATGATCAGCCGAGCCGCCTCATGCAGTTTGCGCGCGCGCTTGTAGTATCCCAGCCCGCTCCACCGTGCGAGGATTTCATCCTCCCCCGCCAAAGCAAGCGCCGGAACAGTGGGATAGATCGCGATAAAGGCGCGGTAGACGCGCGTCATGGAGGCCACGCGCGTCTGTTGCAGCATAATCTCAGAGACCCAGATTTTGTATGGATCGCGCGTACGGCGCCATGGCAGGTCGCGTGCGTGCACGGAATACCACCACAACAGCGCCTTGCGGAACGCCTGCAAATGTTCTCCACGCAACGGCAGGGCTTTCATAGCTTTGATTGTAGCTGCGGTGGATTGCGCAACGCTGCCCCGCAGCCCAGGGCTTGCATCTATCTCCGGCAAGGCCGCTCTGGAGCAGACGCGGCCTTGCTCTTGTGCGCAGTGAACCGGCTTAGTCGCCCATCACCGGCTCTTCCAGCTTGCGTTCAGCCAGGGTGGCGGGCTGGACGAAATTGAGGGCGACGAAGTTGTCCATCGGCTTTTCACCCAGAACGTGCTGGCGGTACAACGCAGCCATGCGGGCGTTTTCCGCATCCTGCTTCAGCTTGGCATCGCGGGCCAGGATTTTTTCCTGACGCGCGTTTTTGGCGATGCCCAGCTTGTCGAGCGTGTCGTTGGCTGCGGCGCGCACATGCTCCTCGTTCAAGTGCAGCTTGTGCTGCACCGCGCCCATCTCCACCTTTTTGCCGCCGGCGAAGATCTCATGGCGTCCGTGCTCCTCATACCACTTGGTGAGTGTGGCCGTCATGTGCATCTTCTCGATAATATTGCGCCAGCCGACGCCGGTGTTGTAGGCGCAGAAGCTGATCTCACCTTCCTGTGTGGCATAGGGGATGATGCACTGTTCGGTGCGGCGGAAGTCATAGTTGAACAGATCTTGGAACCACATGCCGGCAATAAACAGGAAGTTCCAGCGATCGGCACGGCGCTTTTGAATATCGGCCATCGTGCGGTCGCCTTTGACCGAACCGTAGTCGCGGCCTGTGGCCCCGAAGCACTTGTCGAACTTCTCCAGCATGTCCTTGATGCTGAAATGCTTGGGAGCCTGAAAGGGATCGAAGTTGCGGAGCAAGGCTAATGACACGCCGAGGATCGACAGAAATTTGCCGCGGGCGGCGTCGTTGACCTTGGCCACATCCTTGGCAAGTTGATCGGCGTGCAAGAATGCCGTGACCGGAACCGCCTCTTTGGTTTCCTTGTCGATCATTAGGGCCATGCCGATGCCACAGTTGGGATGGCAGCCGCAGGAGAGCTGACCCCAATCATGGTTCGGCCCGTGCACCAGATCGGCCCAGTCGGAGAAAGTGCTCATAAAGCTGATGGGAAACCAGTCGCGCGTTGGCTCGCCCAAGCCCGTTTGATTCTTGATGTCGTGCGCCATGTGGCTGAGCGTGTAGCGCTGCGCAGCGCGGCGCTCATCGGTAACGGCCTCATCGCGGCCCGTGAAGGAAACCGGCTGAAAGCTGAGGAAGTTGATGGTCTTGGGGTTGTCGAGCGCAAATTGAATGATGCGCCCCACCTGCTCGTTGTTAATGCCGTTGACGATGGTGGTGACGGGGACAATATCCACGCCGGCCTCATGCAGATTTTGAATCGCCTGCAACTTCACGTCAAACAGATTGCCGACCTTGCGATGGGAATTGGCGGCGTTGCCAATGCCGTCAAATTGCAGGTAAGCATAGCGCAGACCGGCCTTGGCCGCGGCCTGGCAAAACTCCTTGCTCTTGGCGAACTCAATGCCATTGGTGGCCGCCTGCACGGAGTTGTAACCCACCTTACGCGCGTAGGCGACGGCCTCCAAAAAGTGGGGCGACAGCGTTGGCTCACCGCCAGAGAACTGCACGGACATCTGTCGCTTGGGCTTGATGGAGATGGCGTTGTCGAGCATGGTCTTGATCTCATCCCACGTCAACTCATGCACAAAGCCAACTTGATTGGCGTCCATGAAGCAGGGGTCGCACATCATGTTGCAGCGGTTGGTCAGGTCGATGGTCAACACCGAACCGCGGCCATGTGTAATGGTGGACGAGCCGTGCTTGTGCAGCTTTTCATCGTTGTGCGCACGAATGTCGCGGCCCGGAAAAACATCTTCCAAATGCTTGAAGAAGGCCGGGTCGATGGACATGACGTCTTCAAAATGGCCGTGGATGGGGCAATCCTTCACCATCAGGATTTTGCCATCGCGCTCAATAATCTGCGCCGGAATCTCACCAACTTTTTCGTTCAGGAGCATCTCATGCGGCAGCTTGCCATCGACGATCTGCTGGCGAATCTCTGGCACGCACTTGGGGCAAAGCGAGTCTGTGGTGCGCGGCCATCCGAGGGGCGGCTTCTCTTTTTGGTAGGACTTCAGCAGTGGCTTGTCTGACCACTTGGGAGTGAAGGATGGGTTGGGGTGAATTCTGTTGAGTTTGTCGAAGATCACCCAACCGTAGTTCGCGGCGATGGTGACCAATTTCTCAGCATATTTCATGGCCTTGGACATGCGTGTCTTTCTCCTTAGAGAGTTCACGCAGCCGTTCGATTTATCGTGCGAATACAAGCGACTGCGATGAAATATCTTGCCAAATCAGACGGAAAGAAAAAAACCGCGGCTCCGTATCCATTGTCGCAATGAGCTTGAGATAGGTGGGAGCCTGCCTCAAGCCAAGCGGCAGATACATCGCTGAAAATTATTTTACAACGAGCGTAATTCTTTTACAGCCACAAAGAAGCCTGCTGGGCGAAAAGTGTGCGCGGCACCACAGCCGCTCTAGCGCAGATATGATGAGCGTCTCCATCTGCATTCATCTCGCATTGGAATCCACGGCGTATAGTGAGGGGTTCCGATCGATCCTGCGAACGTCCGCATATTTTGGAATTTGAGGGGTTGGTGATTTTGCAGCAAAAATTTCTGGCGGCAATTCTGATCTTTTTTTCGATTGCGGCAGCACGGGCGCAAGTGGATTCCAGTGCTGGCACAATTTCCGGCACAGTGGTCGATGCATCCGGTGCTCCCATCGCAGATGCGCAAATCACGTTGACCGACGAGGGCGGCAGCCAGCACACAACGATCAGTGACGCGGCGGGAGAATTTCTTCTGCTCAATTTGCCGACAGGTGTATATACGGTGCGCGCCACGGCCAGCGGCTTTGCTCCCACAGTGCAGCAGAACATCCCCGTGGCCGTCGGCAGAACGGCGCACATCCCGCTGGTGCTCCATCCGGCAGGAGCCAAGACGGCAGTGACCGTGCACGCGACACAAAATCTATTGGACACGACGCAGACATCTTCGACGACCAGCATCGACAAAGACCGCATTGAAGAGCTGCCCATTCCCAGCCGTAATTATTTGAGCTTCGCACTGTTGGCTCCCCAAGTGGCTGCGGGCAACCCAGCACTGGCCCAGCAGACGCACGCAGCCACCAGCGCAGGCTTCAGCTTTGGCGGGCTGCGTCCGTCGAGCAACGCCGTCTATCTGGATGGCTCAGGCGACAACGACGAATACACAGGTTCCAGCCGCACGGAGCTTTCGCCGGAGGCGGTCAGTGATTTTCAAATCGTCAATCATGGCTTCGCGGCCAGCTCCGGTGGTGCAGCCGGCGGAGCGCTGGACGTACAAACACGCGCGGGCGTGCAGACGCAGCATGGGGACGCATTCATCTTTGAACAAAACGCCGCGCTCAACGCGATTCAACCGCTGGAAATCGACCCTTATAAACCGGATACTAATAGCTTTCGCACCGGGCTTTCCACCGGCGGCGCGCTGGGACGCAGCGGCGTTTTTTACTATGTGGCCGGAGAACTGGAGGATGCGCGCGGCGAGGACGCCAATGACATTCCATCGGCAACGCTGGCTGCGGTGAATCAGGCTTTGGCCAGCGCGGGGCCATTGAGTGGGCTGCAATTGCAGGGCGGATTCATCCCCACCACAGAGCAGGAGACGGAGTTTTCCGCACGCGCAGACCACGCCTTCACCGCGCGCGAATCTCTGATGCTGCGCTACGCGCTGACCAACAATCGCAATGTAAACGATGCCTTCAACACAGACGACCTGTCCGATCGCAGCACGCGCGGCTCCGCATTCGTGGACGACAACAGCATCAACGGCACGCTGGCCTCTTCGCTGGCTGCGAACACTCTGAACCGGCTGAGTTTCGAAGTGGCGCAGCGGCGCGCGGTGGAACGAACGGCATCTGCAGCGGAACCGGGAATTCTCGTGCCTGGCGTGCTTCAGTTCGGAACGCCATATTTTGGCAACAGCCGACGCTATGAGACACACTTGGATCTCGAAGAGAATTTTTTGCGGCAGCGCGGACGGCATCTGGTGCAGGTCGGGGGCGGCGTGGATCACGTGGCCTTGCGCGCGCAGGTGCTGGACGGCTTTGCGGGACTGTACGTCTTTCCCAATCTAACCGCGCTGGCATCGGGCACGGCGGCCTTGTACTCGCAGGCCTTTGGCAATCCCGACACAAATTTTTCTGAGGTGCGCAGTTCTCTGTACGTGCAAGATCATTGGACGCCCAACGCCAAAATCGCTCTCGACTACGGCCTGCGCTACGAGGACAATCATCTGCCCGCACCCATGCCGCAGGCACCGTGGAACTTCAGCCCGCGCGTTGGCATTGCCTATGCACCCAACTCCGCGTGGGTGATCCGCTCCGGCTTCGGCATTTTTTACGACCGGTTTCTGCTGTCGAGCATCAACCGGCTGCTGGAGTTCAACGGCACGCGCGCACTTTCGCAAATCAGCGAAGGTTCAGATGCGGCCACGCTGTATCAATATGGCGCGCAGTTTGCGCAACCGCTGCCGGGCATTGCGCCCAGCATTTGGCAGGCGCAGCCGCACTGGGCCAATCCATACAGTGAAGTCGCATCGTTCGGCGTGGAACGCGCGCTGCCCCAGGGATGGACGGCCAAGGCGGAGTATCAACATGTGCATGGCGTGAAGCTGGGGCGCGCAGCGAACGTGAATCTGGCTGCGCCGGTGCTGCTGACCGCGCAAAATTCTGCTTCTCTTGGAGTGACCCATCCCGACCCGCAACAGATGGGCCGTTTGATCTTTCCCGCGCAGCGATTGCAAACGCAGTACGACGCCATCAACCAGTTCGCAACCGAGGCAGACTCCAGCTACAACGGCGCAACCTTCACGCTGAACCGGCAGTTCGACGAACAGTTTGAGTTGATGGCGGGCTATACGTGGTCGAAGACGATGGATGACGCATCGTATGACACCGAGCAGCCGCAGAATCCTTATGATCTGCGGGCCGAGCGGGCTTTGTCGCTGCTCGATCAACGACAGCGCTTTACGCTGAGCGGGTTGTGGGTGCTGGGGCCAGATTTGGACGATCCGCAGGATCAAGCCAAGGGGCCGAGCACGAATCCGATGCTGCGCGCGTTGACGGGCGTGGAGATTGCTCCAATCTTCGCAGCGGCCTCCGGCTTTCGCGCCAACGCCATCACCGGGCTGGACAGCAATTTCGAGCACATCTACCCCTTTGCTGCGCGGCCCCTGGGCGTAGGACGCAACACGCTGCAAACCGCGCCAAATGTGGACTTCGACTTGCGGCTGTTGAAGATGGTGCCCATCGCACGCGGACATTTGGACATTGTGGTGGAGTCGTTCAATCTACTCAACCAAACGAACATCACGCTGCTGAACACAGCCTATGGCGGCGCCATGCAGCCACAGCCGGGCTTCAACGCGCCAACGGAGGCCGCGACGGCCCGGCAGGTGCAGTTTTCCTTGGATTATGAATACTGACACCGCGCGGGCTACTGGACTGCGCCGCCATTTTCATTGGCCACGCTGTTCAAGATGCGCTGGAAGATGACCACGTGAAAATTGATATGGCTGGCAATGTCGGGCAAAAACTCCGTGACTAGGTTGCCCGATGGACTGGTGGCAAAGGCCAGCGCAAGATTCTTGGAGGTGTTGCCCCAACCTTGCTGTCCCGGCCCTGGCACAAACGTGTTGCTGACCACCGCCGTGGCAATGCCACCGACGAAGTTGGCGTAGTTGAACATGGGTCGGCCCGTGTCGCTTTTTGTCCAGGCAATTTGCGCAATAGCGTGCAGGATGCGATGTCGAATGGGCAGGAATGGCTCGCGGTGGTAGTGCGGGTCCTGATGCGCCAGCGAGCAGACGATGAAGGTGCCAAAATACTCGCCGGTCACGTTCTCGGTGAAGTTGACGCCAGAGTCCTTGGCAATACCGTTGACACCGGGACCATAAACGCCGTGCGAATCCGACTCGACGCTATAGGTGGCGTTGGCAAGAATAGTGAGCAGGTTGAATGGATCGAAGATGTCTCGTGTGGCCAGGATAAATTTGTCGCGCGGACGCAGCGGTGCAACCAATGGACTCTTTAAGTAATGCGCAAAATTATGTTGCGTCGGGGCGCAGCTCATGGTGCCAGACAGAAGTGTGGAAGCGTCGGGAGCACAGGTTTGCATGACCGGCGCAAGTGGGAGCGCGGAGGTGCTTCTTCCCTGTGCCGATGCGCCCGAGCTGACACTGCCAGGGCCACCACCAAATTGCAACATGGGTTGCCATGGCACAGACAGAGCCAGTGTTGGCATGGGCGCATCTGGCAGCGCGGCGGCCTCCGCGCGCGCAATGGCACGGGCGGGCATGGCTGCGGCAACGGCCAGAGCCGCGCCCAACCATGCCATAGCCCACCGATTCATCCGCGCTTCTTGTTCCATGCAGTCGTGTTGTCCCATGCGGCGTGGTGCCAGCGCATCCTTCTGCAAATTTCGACTCCCTATAAAGCTAAACGGAAGTGGGCGAAAAAAGTTAGCCTGCAACGGCCAAGGATGAGATTTTTTTGCACTTCGGGAATGGGATGCCGCGCTGGTTCAGTTGTGTTGCGGCCCGCCTACCCATAGAATCAATCCTTTGGGACAGGATATGGACATTTCCGCAGCACAAGCCCATGCAGCGCCAGCCGTGGAGACCACTCTCGCATGGCAAAAGACCGAATTGGCGCGGCATCCGCAGAGGCCTCACCCGATGGACTGGATTGCCAGCCTATTTACCGACCGCAGTGAGATCCACGGCGATCGTGTCTTTGGCGACGATCCAGCCATTGCGTGCATCATGGCGCGCTTCCACGGCGAAGAAGTGCTGGTCATCGGCAACCAAAAAGGCCGCACCACCAAGGAAAAAATTCAGCGCAACTTCGGCATGCCCAATCCCGAAGGCTACCGCAAGTCGCTGCGTGTGATGAAGGTCGCCGAAAAATTTGGCCGTCCCATCTTCACGTTCATTGATCTGGCCGGGGCCAACGCCGGATTGGGTGCCGAGGAACGCGGACAGGCCGAGGCGATTGCCCGCAATCTGCGCGAGATGTCACGCCTGCGCGTGCCGACGATTGCCACCATCACGGGCGAGGGCGGCTCTGGCGGTGCGCTGGCCATTGCCGTAGCCGACCGCGTGTTGATTTTGGAGAATGCTGCGTACTCAGTGATCTCGCCTGAGGCTTGCGCCTCCATCCGCTGGCGTGATGCCAGCAAGCGCGCCTTGGCCGCGGCAGCGCTGCGCACCACGGCAGAGGATGTTTTCGGCCTGGGCTGCGTGGATGCAATCGTGCCAGAGCCGGAGGGCGGCGCACACGCGCAGCCGGAACAGGCCGTGGCTCTGCTGGACCAGGCGTTGCAAACGCATTTGCACACACTGCGTCAGCACTCCGTGGATGCACTGATCGCAGAACGGCGCAAAAAGTTTCGCACCATGGCGCAGTTCTTTACCGCCTAAAGGTTCTATGAGCATCTTCTCTGGTCCGGGCCGCATGCGCGCGCTGCTGCGTCTGGTGCTGGCCGTGGCCTTCTACGTTGTCGCGCAATCCGTAGCCGCACAGGCTGCGCGGGGCTTTCATGCCGACGATGGAGATTCGCTGCTGCGCAATCTCTTTCTATTGTTTATGGAAATTGTCGGCTTCGGTGCCATGGGCCTGCTCTTCGATCGGCAACGCCAGCCCTTGCGCGCCATGGGATTGCTGCGGCAACCCGATGCAGAGGCCGGGGCGCTGCGCCAGTTTGCCATGGGAGCAGCGCTTGGCTGGGGCATGGTGGCGGCGCTGATGCTGCCCATCGCGCTGAGCGGCGGACTGTATGTGCATCTCTGGCTCACCCCGCGCGCCTGTGTGTTGTTTGCGATCCAGTTGGTCACGCTGGCCCTGGCCGCGCTGGCCAATGAAGTCGTCTTTCGCGGCTATCCATTCCAAAGATTGACGGAGACCATCGGCCCGGTTGCGGCCACGCTGCTGGCCTGCGTAGTGTTCGGTCTGCTGCGCAGTGAAACCCCCGACGCGGGCACGGCGGGCATCTGGGTGAGCGCCATTGCCGCCCTGCTGCTAACGTTGGCCTATCTGCGCACGCGCGCGCTGTGGCTGCCCTGGGGAATTCACTTTGCTTGGCTGGCCAGCATGGGCCTGCTCTTTGGTCTGCCGCTGGCGGGCAATACCGACAATTCCAGCTTGATCCAGTGCAACGCCTACGGCCCGCATTGGCTGACCGGCGGCGATTACGGCCCAGAGGCCGGGTGGCTGGCCGCGTGGGTTCTGCTGGCGGGCATCTTTGTGTTGCTGCGCATGACGCGCAACATTGCATGGCGGATGCAGCAGCCGATCTTGCATCCGGCAGGCATCGCCGTGGAGATTGGGCAGCATCCTCCCATGGCCTCTCCGACCACGGCCAAGGAAGAAGCCGCCGCGCCATCGCTGGTGCAGATTGTTCCGCTCGCCACTCCGCCTGCGCCTGAAGACACACACCGCTAACCCTCATTCGCAACTGGATGCATCCGGGATGGAAGCCTCGGCCTGTTTCCTGATAAACTTTCAGAGGAACAGCATTGCAGTGGCCCGTTGCTTCCACCTGTCTGCGGTTCAAGCCAGCAAACAGACGCACACCCAGCCGGAGAGACGCAGTTCCCGCGTGCAGTTTCCAGCCGCGCGGAGAGGTTGCGCACACGATGTCGGGACCAGGGCGCGCTGCACATACGTTTTGAGGAGAGACCCATCATGGCCAAGATTGCCAAGACCGCTGACCGCAAAAAGGTCATGGACACCACCAAGAGCACCGACTGCCCCAAGTGCTCCAAGCCCACACGCATTGTGAAGCGTGTCAAAGACCGCGAGCACGGCACGCCCGGCGGCGTGTACATCTCCTGCTCCGTTTGCGAATTTTTCGAAAAGCTCTAACCCGTTTCCAAGCGGAGGCCAATCTTTTTTCGGATGGCCTCTGCGTTTTTGTGTGGGCATGAATCAGCCCGCCGCATTGCTCCGCATCCGCACGCAGTGCCTACGATTCTGAGCTGCCTTGGGATTCGGGGAGTCGTTTTCCATGCCGACACACGTACGTTCCCACGCGAAGATCAACCTTGGACTGGCGATTGGCCCGGCGCGGGCCGATGGCTTCCACGCGCTGGCGACGATTTATCAAACT
>JAJZCX010000327.1 GCA_021851625.1 Acidobacteriota bacterium
CGTCTTGAGCCTGGTGCTCCATTTGATTCGAGTCGCTCAAGAAAAGCTGGTCATCTTCGTACCGCGTCAGATTGCCGCGATACATCAGCAACCCCAGCAGAACCGCGGCCAACATGCCCCAGACAATCCACATAGCAATGATGTAATGCATATGGCACCTCGCATGTCCTTGCGATCATGGCCCCAAAACGCCGACCCGTGTGGTCGTGCAGTACGGTTCAGGGCTGTTTGGACTGAATAGTACACCCATTTTGCCTAGACGGTGCAAGTGTTTTTTTTTGCAAATCCAATCCGTACCCGAATTGGTTCCTCCGCGCGCAGCTTTAGAAACTGTTGCTGCCCGCGTTGCTGCTGCTCGGAGAGGGTGCCCCTCCAAAGCTGCCTGCCCCGGAGGATGGGCCACCGGTTGCGCCGCCGCTGCCGAATCCACCCCCAAAGCCTCCTGACGACGGCCCGCCAAAGCCTGAACCACCGGGACCACCGCCTGGACCGCCACCAGGGCCGCTGCCGGGGCCACTGCCGAATCCTGTGCCGCCGCCTGGCTGTCCGCCAAAGGCCGAAGGACTGCCCGTGCCCGTACCGGCAGGCGCTCCCACAGCCGTTGCTCCACCCGCACCCTGGCTCATGTCTTCCGCGGGATTGTAGACAAACAGCCATTTGCAATACTTCTTTTCTTTGCGATAAATGACAATTGATGTCTGATCCTTGGGGATGGAGACACCAATGATCGGCGCGCCGCCCACAGAGGACGAACCAAAGATTCCATTCGAACTGGACGAGGAACTGGAACCAAAGCCACCACCCCCCATGGCTCCGCCGGGAGATGCACCTGTGTTCATGCCACCGCCCGGTGCGCCAGAGGCTCCAAAGCCGCCGCCACCAAAACTCGATCCGCCGCCGAAGCCACCACCCGGCGATGCGCCAAAGCCTCCACTGGAACCACCGAATCCGCCCGATGACGAGCCAAAGCCGTTGCTGGAGCCACCGAAGCTGTCGCCGCTGCCCTGTGCATTCTGGGAACCATTTGCACCATTGTTCTGAGAACTATTCGCGCTATTGCCGGACGCTCCCTGCGCATTCGATGTGGTGGAGGTGGTTGTGGTGCTAGTGGAGTTGAAGAAGGCGTCAAAGTCATCGCCTGAGCCACCAGAACTGCTGGATCCTTTCTGATTGCAGACGCCCGGCCAATCTTCTGGGCCAGCCGAGGCACCATTGCCGCCGCCAGAACCGTTGCCGTTGCCGTTCGCACCCGTTCCACTGCCAGGTGTGCTGGAATCGCTGAAGATGTCTGGGGAGCCGCTGCTAGAGCCAAAGCCACCGCTGGCTCCCATGGAGCCGCCCATTCCCCCGCCCGGTGCGGAGCCTCCACCGAAGCTCGACCCACCACCAAAGCTGGAACCGCCGCCGAAGCTAGAGCCGCCGCCGAAGGATGACCCGCCCGGTGCTCCGGTTGCGCCGGGCATGGCGGCTGCGGGCGTTGCGCCCGGCATACCCACCCCGCCTGCGCCTGCGTTGAGTTGGCCAAACAGACCCATGGTCAAGATCGGAGCCTGCCCCATGCGCAGCAACACCCAATCCTTCTTGCCCGTCAGTGGATCAACGTACTCCTGTCGCAAAAAGCGGACGTTGTTGGTGCTTTTCAGTTGGTCGATGGAGGCCGGGTATTGGCCCATCTTGCGGTAGTAGAGCTGAATGGCGCGCTTGTACTGCTCGCCGCGATGGACGGCCTCGACCTCTTTTTCGCGCCGAATTTGTTTGCCGATCTCTGGCGCGGCGATGGCGAGGGTAACGAGCACCAGTGCCGCAAGAAACAACAGGCCGATCAACAGATAGCCTTGCTGGGCAGCACGGGGTTGTGTCTGCGTTTTGGGAGAGATTCTGGCCACGGCTCCACTGCGGCACGCGCCGCCTCTAGTAAGAAAATACGCTGCTGGCGGGAAAAAGTCGCGTGCTGCCGTGTGCCGGCATCCACAAGCTGATCGCAGATCCCTTAGCTGCGGCTGCGATGCAGCCTTAGGTCGGGATGACAATGTATGGATTGGGTTGGAAATTTACGCACTGAATGTACCTTGTCATTCCGAGCGAGTGCAAGAACGGCTAATTTTGCTGCAAGGCCAGCGTCTGATTGTCGTTGTAGGACAGGTCGCGGACGACGACATCCGTCTTGTTGATTTTGATGACCTGATAGCGATGATCGACAATGTCGCCTTCGCCGGCGACGAAGACATCCTCGCCGTGAAGTAGAAAAACCTTCTGCACGCCATTCTGCACGGTAGCGGTTCCGTAGAACTTCAAATCAATCTGCGGTGGTGGCGGCGGGCCTGCAGGAGCAACTGGGCCGGTGCGTACAGGTGCAATCGGCTTTTCGATCTTCGCTGCTGCTGCGGCGGCAGCCTGCGCCACGCGCGTGGGCACGGAGTACTTCGAAAAGATATTGCGGCCATCGCCGGTGTACTCCACGGTTTCAGCAAAGTGCATTTTTTCCGGGTGCAGCGATGGATCCAAATCCGATGCGCTCTCCAAGCGTTGTGCGCTATGGCTATTGCCGGATTGCATGGTGTTGGCGGAGTGAGCAGCCGTTGGCTGCACGGGCGCAGGCGCAATGGGCTGCGTAGCAGGAGGCGGCGAGCCACCCATTAGATTCATCGCCGTGTATGCGGTCAGGCCCAGCGCGAGCACGCCCAAGCCCATAGCCATGACCAGCTTCTTTTTATCTTCGGCTCCGATACGAATCGCCATGATTTAGAGCCTCCCCTGCGCGCTGG
>JAJZCX010000328.1 GCA_021851625.1 Acidobacteriota bacterium
ATTCGACCGCATGACCAGCGGCTTGCAGCCGTCGGAGTTGTTCATTTTGGCCGCACGTCCTTCGATGGGAAAGACTGCATGGGCCATCAACATTGCGCAGAACGCGGCGGTGCGCGGCGGCAAGGTGGTCGGCATCTTCTCGCTGGAAATGTCCAAGGAAGCCCTGCTGCGCCGCATGTTGGCCTCGCAGGCATTGGTGAACATGCGCCACATTCAGACGGGATTTCTGACGCGCGAGGATCGGGACAAGCTGGTGGGCGCACTGGGGCTGTTGGCAGAGGCAAAAATGTTCATTGACGACACGCCGGGCATCTCGCTGGCAGAGATGCGCGCCAAGGCGCGGCGGCTGCGCCAGCAGGAAGGCCAGCTTGACCTGATCGTTATTGACTACTTACAGCTAATGTCCGGCGGCAGCACCGGGCCAAATGCCCGGCGCTATGAGAATCGGACGCAAGAGGTCTCCGCCGTCTCCCGCGGGCTGAAGGCGTTGGCCAAGGAGTTGCGCGTGCCTGTGATTGCGCTCTCGCAGTTGAGCCGTGCCAGTGAACAGCGCGGTGGCGACAAGAAGCCCATGCTCTCGGATCTGCGCGAATCCGGCTCGATCGAGCAGGATGCCGACGTGGTGGCCTTTATCCACCGCGACAGCTATTACAACCGCGATGAGAGCGGCGAAGAGGACCCAGACAGCAAGGGCAAGGCCGAGATCATTATTGCCAAACAGCGCAACGGCCCCACGGGATCGGTGCATTTGCTGTACTTGTCCGAGTACACTCGCTTTGAAAATCCATTCCAAGGTGATGACCACCGCGCGCAGTGAGACTCACGCTGTGCAACTGTGCCTAACATGTGGCGCGCTGTAAGATGAAACTTCGTCCTCTATGCACACGCGTCCCATTTGGGCAGAGATATCCCGCTCGCGTCTGGTAGCCAACTATCGCGCGCTGCAATCCGTGGCCGCGCCACACGCCGGGCTGCTGGCTGTGGTGAAGGCGGATGCCTACGGCCATGGCGTAACGCTGTGCGCTCCGTGGTTGGTGGAGGCCGGCGCGGAGTGGCTGGGCGTGACCAGCGTGGAAGAGGGCCTGCTGGTGCGCAAGCACTGCCCGCAGGCGCACATCCTGGTGTTGTGTGGCTTTTGGCCGGGCGATGAGGATGCGTTGATCGAACATGCGTTGACGCCGACGCTATGGACGGAGCGGAGCATCCATCTGTTGGCGCGCGCCGCAGAGCGAAAAAAAATGCCCGCGCAGAGTGTTCCTGTCCATCTGGAGATTGACACTGGTATGACGCGGCAAGGCGCAGCGCTGGAGGATTTGCCGAGCGTGTTGGCAAGCCTGCGTGCTGCGAAGGCGTTGCGACTGGATGGGGTCTTCACGCACTTTGCATCTCCAGAAATACTCAACAGCCCGCAGAATGATGCGCAGCAGGCACGCTTTGCGCAAGCGTTGCAGCGGATCGATGCCGACGGGTTGCGTCCAGCGTGGATACATGCGGGGAACTCTTCCACGTTGTTGGCGCAGGATCGATTGCCCGCCTTGGCTGCAACCGCCAAGACGTACGGGGCCAAATTGCTGGTGCGTCCTGGCTTGGCGCTTTATGGATATGCTCTGCCATTCGTGCAGCAGGATGAATCGTTGGAGCGGCCATTGTCGGTGACGTTGCAGCCCGTGCTGAGTTGGAAGACGCGCATCGCCGCACTGCGCACGGTGGAGCCGGGTACGGCCGTTGGCTATGGCGCAACCTTTGTCGCGCAACACACGATGCGACTGGCCTTACTGCCCGTTGGTTATGCCGATGGCTTGAATCGCGGCTTGTCGAGTCGCGGAAGCGTTCTGGTGCGCGGACAGCGCGCGTCCATCGTTGGGCGCGTGTCGATGGATCTGATCGTGGTGGATGTGAGCGCTGTGGCCGAAGTGAGTGTTGGCGAGGAAGTGATGTTGATCGGAGAACAGGCCGGAGCCACAGGTGCAGTCGGTGCAGATGCGAAGCAAACGATTACGCGCGTTACTGCGGAGGATCATGCGCAGTGGGCGGGAACGATTCCCTACGAAATCCTCTGCGCCATCAGCGTGCGTGTTCCGCGCGTTGGTGCCGCGTAGCGCGGATCACAAGCGCAGCAGAGCAAGCATTACGAACAAAAATCTTCCGGCGCATCTGCGCGCCAATCCGCGAAAGCCTGCGGCAACGAATAGCGATAGTGGTAGCCCGCTTCGCGCAGGCGTTTGGGTTCGATGTGCGTGGGACGGAAGAGCTTGCGCATCCGCACGGGATGGAGCGGCTGGCGAATTCTCAGCAGGTCTGAAATGGCTCCGGCTGTGTGTGCAATGCTCATGAGCAAACCGCGCGGAATCGAAGGCGGCTTGCGCGTGCGACCCAGCACGGCGCAGATGGCCGTCACGTACTCTTCCATCGCTGGCTGTGGATCGTAGGAGACATTCCAGAGCAGATGCGGGATTGCATTCTGCTGCTGCAACTCCAACGCGTACTGCATCACATTGCAGAGTTCTTTTACGTACACGCCGGCCTTGCGCGTGGACTGGTTGCCCGTGTAGACGAAATATCCCTTAGCCAGACTGCGCACCAGCCGCGCCATATTGGCATTTTCACCGGGGCCGAAGACCACGCCCGGACGCAGAATCACCAGACGCCGCGATGGGTCTGCTTGTTGCCATGCAGTGTGAATTTTTTCCGCGGCGAGTTTGGATTCCCCATAGGCCGTGTCGGGTGCGGGCGGCGTGTCCTCATCTTTGGCCGTGTCGCTG
>JAJZCX010000329.1 GCA_021851625.1 Acidobacteriota bacterium
CCCACGACAGCTCGTAGATTTTCCCAATGTCGTGGAGAATGGCCCCGGTCAGCAGCAAGTCGCGATGGATCAGCGGGAAATGTGCGGCGGAGAGATCGCAAAATTTGCAAAGATCGACGACATGTTCCAGCAAGCCGCCCACCCAGGCATGGTGCATCATCTTGGCTGCGGGCGCGGCTTGATAGCGTAGCGCAATCTCTGGATCGTCGAGAAATGCGAAGAGCAAACGTCGCAGATCGGCGTCAGTAAAGCTGGCAACAACAACGCGTAGTTCCTCCCACAAAGTGGGAATGTTGCGCGTGGTTGTTCGTAAAAAATCTTCCAGTTCAAAACTTCCTGGCTTAGCCTTGGCAATCTCGTTGACCTTGAGTTGCTGCTTGCCACCAAAGGTCTCCACGCTGGCGCGCACGGCCACGATGTCGCCGCTCTCAAACCTGCGCGCGTGTACGTCGCAATTGTCCCAGATGCGCGCTTCCATACGCCCTGTGCGGTCGCCCAGCACCAAGGCCAAGTACACGCCGCCATCTTTTTTCTCGCGGCTCTGTTTGGAGATCACGGCAAAGCAGGCCTGCACATCCTGCCCCTGGCGCTGCAAAGCATCGGCTACAAAAAAATCCTTCATCGCGTCTCCAAAGATTTTCTGCGGCGATCTTCCACGCCCGATGCCTGCGGCCTGCGCGGCAGCTATTGCGCAGGCACGGCACTACTGCTGGAACTGGAGGAAGATGTTCCCGGCGCAGCCGCAGGTTGACTGGCTGGCCGCTGTTTCTTCTCGTCTTCCATACGCGTCTTCACGCCGGGCGTACCGGCCTTCTTCTTTTTCTTTTTCTTGGCTGTGTTGCCTGACAAACCTAGCGGAGCCGACTGCACCTGCTGGTTGGCTACCTCCGTCGAGTTAGGGCCTGCTGGCTGCTGCGGATGCTGCTTGGTCTTCTTCACGTGCTTGGCATGCTTCGGTTCACGTTGCTTGGCCACACGCTTCTCTGCGGCTTGATCGCGCAGACGGGTCTTGCCTTTTTTCACAGGTGCATTGGGATCATGCGTCAGGTCTTGCCCCAGCGGCTGCACATACGGCGCGGGAGCGTACGCATTCGTAGTCTCTGCGGTTGTAGACGCGGCGGGCTGCTGGATCTGCGCCTCGTCCACGCTGAAGAGTGGGGCACGACCATAGCGAACGCGCTCCTGCTTCTTTTGCTTGACCGGCTTTCCATTTTTCAAGACAATCTTCGACTGAGCCGCGGCCATCTGCATATTGCGAGCGTTCTTATTCTTGCCCGACTTCTTTTTCTGCGCTGCCAGCAATGCCTTCTGTTTGCGCTTTTCAAAGGCAAGCTTTTTCTTCTGTTCCTTCGTCAACGGTGGAGCGTAGGCACTATAGACCGGTTTCGTTTCGTTCGGGCTGGCACCTGTATCCAGATATCCAGGGCGAATGTCGATGTACGCTTCTTCACGCAGCTTGGTCAGATATTGACGCATTGCTGGCTGCATTTGCTGCATATAAACCGTCTGCTCTACCTGCGGCTCAACCTGGTCAAAGGTAGGTATGCCGCCGGGGATGTGCTGCGTGACTTTAAGGATCACATAGCCTTGTCGCGTACGAATCGGTTGCGTAAAGCCGCCCGCAGGCAAGGTGAAGGTCTGATCTTCAAGAACCTTCGCCAGTGCGCCTCGATGGAATACGCCCAAATCTCCCCCCTGCTGCGCTGTGGGGCCGCCGGAGTCTTGCTTGGCCAAAGCTGAAAAGTCTGCTCCCTTCTTCAATTGTTGCTCAACAGAATTCGCCTTGTTCAAAGCATCTGTGATTTGCGCATCGGTGGCATCAGCGGAAGTGGGAATCAAAATCTCGCTCAGCGTGACAGATTCCTGCTGCGCGAAGCTCTGCTTATGCTCGTCGTAGTACTGACGAAATAATTTCGGCGAAGGCAATAACTTGCTGCTCACCTCGTCGCGGATCACTTGTTGTTGAATAATGTTGTCGCGGATGTTGGCTTTGAAGTCTTCGTAGGAGGTGCCTTGCGCCTCCACGGCGCGCTCCAAGTCGTCCATGGAATCCAAGTGATTCTGCTTGCGAATATCATTCAGGCTCTTAATCAACTCGGTGTCGCCGGTGATGCCCAGTTCCTTACCCTTGGAAAGCAGCAACTCCTTGTCAATCAGGTCGCGCAAAATATTTTTTTGGTGCTGCGCCAATTCTTCGGAAGAAAAATTTTCCTGACTGGCATCCTGATCCAACTGCTGCTGTGCGCGCACTAGATCCGTGTTGGTAATCACCCGGTCATTGACGCGGGCAACAATTTCTTCCACCGGCGTGCCATACAACTTGCTCGACGTGGCGGTGCTGGCGTCGGCAATGTTCGCCGTATCTGCGGCCCATGCGTGGGTGGAAAGGAAAATGGCCGCAATGGCCAGCGGCTGCGCGGTGCGGAAAATCCATCGATGCATCATCATTCGTATTCGGCCCAAATCCATTGCGATCTGCTACGTTCGGCGGCAAACAGGCTTGTGCGCTGCAAACAGCAACGACATCCTGAACGCACGCACGCATCCGCATGCAAACCGGTTTCTTTGTTCTTCATTCTACTCACATTTCGCGGCTCTGTTTTGCAGAAAAGTCGTTGCGGGCGCGAAATCAAAAAGATTTATCCCACGCAAAGCCTGCGGCGGTGCAGCCGTCTGTGGCGGTGCTACACTGTGGGTGCAGTGCGACCACCTCTGCCCGGACTTTGCCCGGCGCAGGCATTTGCAGCGC
>JAJZCX010000330.1 GCA_021851625.1 Acidobacteriota bacterium
AGGGTCTGCGCTTTGCGATTCGCGAAGGCGGACGCACCGTGGGCGCAGGCACCATCGCCGAGATCGTCAAGTAAAGGAAATTTCGCAGAATCCCGGTTGGGTTCTGCTGAAAGCCATCAACCGCAGCGCGGCACCACAAGCGCTGCGCTGCGGGAGAGAAGAAGACAATGATTGGACAGAGAATTCGTATTCGCCTGAAGGCGTATGACTACCGCGTACTGGACACATCGACGGGTGAGATCGTCGAGACGGCCAAGCGCACGGGCGCACAGGTTGCGGGACCGATTCCGTTGCCGACGATGAAGAACAAGTACTGCGTGCTGCGTTCGCCGCACGTGGACAAGAAGTCGCGCGAGGCTTTTGAGATTCGCACACACAAGCGCCTGATCGATATTTTGGAGCCGACGCAGCAAACAGTGGACGCGCTGATGAAGCTCGATCTGCCTGCGGGCGTGGATGTTGAGATCAAGGCCTTCGAGAAGTAAGCAGGAACACTGCGCCCACGGGCGCGCAACAACCGGCAGTGCCAGCGCTGCGGCGCCGAGCATGATGAGGAAGGGATGACATGGCAGTTATAGGATTGATTGGAAAAAAAATCGGCATGACGCAGGTCTTCGACGAAAAAGGAGACGTGCATCCGATTACGGTGTTGCAAGCTGGCCCGTGCGTGGTGACGCAGTTGAAGACTGCGGCCAAGGATGGCTATGACGCGGCGCAGCTTGGCATGGTTGAGTTCGTCAAGGCATCCAAGGTGAACAAGCCGATGACCGGCCACTTCGCCAAGAGCGGTGCCGCACCGGCACGTTTTCTGCGCGAGTTTCAGATTGAGGCCGCAGAGGTTAGCGCTGAAGGTGAAGCTGCTGTGGGCGTCAAGGCGGGCGACAAGGTGCTGGTGGATTTGTTTGCAGACGTGAAGTTTGTCGATGTAGTTGGCACCAGCAAGGGCCGCGGATTTGCAGGCGTTGTGCGTCGCCATGGTTTCGGCGGTGGTCCCAAGTCGCACGGCCACATGTTCCAGGTGCAGGGTTCGATTGGAGCCTCCTCGTTTCCGTCGCGCGTTTTTCCGGGACAGAGAATGCCGGGACACATGGGCGTGGATCGTGTCACGGTGCGCAATCTGCGCATTCGTGGCATTGATCTGGAAGAGAATCTTTTGATGGTGGAGGGTGCGGTGCCGGGACCGAAGAACGGCTACGTGCTCATCAGCAAGGCCAACCGTCCGCCGCACGAACGTCGCGGATTTGCTGGCTCCTCGACCGTCGATCCGTTGAAGGCTTCGAAGAAGGCTTCAGCAGGTAAGAAGAAGTAAAGCAGCCCTTAGCTATTAGCGGTTAGCTTTTAGCTGCGGTGGTTGAACAGATTGAGCGGCGCGAATTGGGCCGCAAGAAGCGAACGGCTGGAAGCGAAAGCCAGGAGCTGAAAAGGTAAGGCAATGGCAAACATTGACGTTGTAAATTTGCAGGGCAAAAAAGTCGGCTCACTGGATTTGGCCGATGAGGTCTTTGGCCCGGAGCAGGTGAATGAAGCCCTGTTGTGGGAGTCGGTGAAGCACTACCGCGCCGCACTGCGCCAGGGTACGCACGCGACCAAGAACCGCAAGCTGGTTTCGGGTTCGGGCAAGAAGCTCTGGAAGCAAAAGGGCACGGGACGCGCGCGTATCGGTTCGATCCGCTCGCCTCTCTGGCGTCACGGCGGCACGGTGCATGGGCCGCAACCCCGCTCCTACGCCTACAGCTTTCCACGTCGGAAGCAGTTGGGCGCGCTGCGTGCAGCGCTGGCAGCCAAGTTGGCTGACGGCAACCTGACCGTGGTGGACAGCCTGGAGTTGCAAGAGGCCAAGACCAAGCAGTATCGCACAGCCCTCGACAATCTGCACGTCAAAAAGACGGCGCTGCTGGTCGAAAGCGGAGCCGATCTGAGCCGCTCGCTGCTGTTGGGCGCACGCAATTTGGATGGTGTGGATCTGGTGTTGGGCAATGAAGTGCACCCATACGATCTGCTGCGGTATGAGCGCGCAATCTTCTCGCGCGCGGCGCTGGAAAACTTGCAGACGACGCTGAAGAAGAGCGTCTCCAAGCGCAAGGCGGAGGTGGCCTAATGTCGGATTTGTTTCAAGTGATTCGCCGCCCTTTGATTACGGAAAAGGGCATAGGCGTCAAGGAAGCCGAGGGCACGCTGGTATTTGAAGTGAGTTCTGGGGCGACCAAGACGGAAGTGAAGCAGGCCGTTGAGGCTCTCTTCAAGGTGAAGGTGCAGGCTGTGCGCACCGCAAACTTCGCGGGCAAGGAACGTCGCCGCGGACGCTTCACCGGATATCGTCCCGATTGGAAAAAGGCGTATGTGCGCCTTCGGTCTGGCGAAAAGATGCCGGAGTACATCAGCAATCTGTAGTTCCTGCGCAAGGCGCACTGGGATTGCAGCAGGGAAGCAAGCATTTAGAACGGAAGGCCGGGCAAGCGAATCAAGCCGGCTGCGAAGAGAGTAACCGATGCCGATCAAAACATACCGTCCGATTACGCCGTCGCTGCGCACCACCTCGACGCTGGTCAATGACGATTTGACAGCAAGCCGCCCGCACAAGCCGCTGACTGTCAAGCGCCTGCGCACCGGCGGACGCCGCAACTCCGGCGACCTGACGATTCGCCACCATGGCGGCGGACACAAACGGATGCTGCGCCTGATTGACTTCAAGCGCGAAAAGTACGGAATTGCCGGACGCGTGGCCACGATCGAA
>JAJZCX010000331.1 GCA_021851625.1 Acidobacteriota bacterium
ATCTGAAGGACGGCCCCGGCGGAATGCGCGATGAGCATACCTGCGCGTGGCTGGCGCGGCTGCTGCCAGAGCAGGCTCGCTCGGCGGCCACGCCGTATGAGAGTCAACTCTTCGCCGGGCATCGTGAGGAGTCTGCCGTTGCCTACAGATTTTTGCTGGCCGTGCGCTGCTTCTTGCACTATCGTAGCCAGCGCGATGACAACGTGCTTTACTGGCAGGCGCAGGAAGAGGCAGCGGCCATCGGCCTGGGTCTGCCCAATCGCGCCGCCGTGCCTGCGGCGCAGTGGATGCGCCAGTACTTCCGCCACGCGCGTGCTATTGACTGGATGACGCGCCAGATGCTCGATACGATTGGCGCGCAGCCGACAGGACTGCTGGGGCAGATTCGTCGCTGGCGCAGCCGTACGCAGTTCGATGGCTGCCCTGTGGTGAACGGGCGCATCGCGCTGGCCTCGCAAGAGGAGTACAGCGATCCGCACTGCGTTCTGCATCTCTTCGAGTTGATCGCACAGAACAAACTGCCCCTGACGCGCGAGGCCGAAGGCCGCTTGGCCGAGTGCCTGCCCGTGCTGGCGCAGCACTTGCCAGAGGGGCGCGATCTTTGGGAGGTGCTGCGCGCGATTCTGGTCGCGCCGGGCGCTTCGCTCGCGCTGCACGCCATGCACTCGCTCGGCATTTTGGAGCTGATTCTGCCGGAGTTTCACGGGGTGGACGCACTGGTGGTGCGCGATGCCTACCATCGCTACACGGTCGATGAACATACCTTTTTGGTGATTGCCAATCTGCACGCGCTCAGAGACGCAGACAAGGCCAAGGACGCGCGCTTTGCCGAATGGAGCAAGCGGTTTGGAGAGATTCTGCGCGAAGTAGACGATCCGGCGCTGCTGTATCTGGCCGCGCTGCTGCATGACACCGGCAAGGCGCGCAGCGATGTGGGCCACTGCGAGCAGAGCGCGGTGATCGCCACGGCGGTGATGGAGCGGCTGCAATTGGAGCCGGAGCAGCAGGAGACGGTGCTGCGCCTGATTCGCGGCCATTTGGAGATGTCGCAGGCCCTACGCCGCGATATTTTTGACGCGGAAACGGTGCGCGCCTTTGCCAAGGCCGTCGGCTCGCCGAACGATCTGCGCCTGCTGAGCCTGTTGACGTTTGCGGACATTCAATCCGTGCACCCGGATGCGATGACTCCGTGGAAGGCGGAGAATATATGGCGGCTCTACATCGCCACGTCGAACCATCTGGATCGCAACGTGGATGATGACCGCATCCACTGGGTTGCCGACCCGGAGATGATGCAACGCTTGAGCCGATTGGTGCCGGAGGATCGCGCCGCGGTGAAGGTGTTTTTAGATGGCCTGCCGCAGCGCTACCTGCGCACACGTTCGCCGAAGGATGTGCTCGACCATTGGCAGATGGCGGCCAAGCTGGCCGTCTCCCCCGCCGAGGTGAGCGTGCACCGGGTGAGCGGCTGGTGGGAGTGCACGGTGGTGACGCGCGACCGCGCATTTCTGTTTACCGATCTGGCCGGTGCGCTGATGGCCTGGGGCATGGATATTTTGAAGGCCGATGCTTTTTCCAACAGCAACGGCGTGGTCATCGACAGCTTTCGCTTTTTGGATCGCTATCGCACGTTGGAGTTGAATCCGGGAGAAGATCGGCGCTTTGCCACGAGTCTGGGCGAGGTGGCCAGCGGCAAGACACCGGTCGAAAAGCTGCTGGCCGCGCGCGCACACACGTCGAAGGCCAAGCCGGGACGCAGGCGCATTGCCACGCGGTTGGAGTTGGATGATGTCTCCTCCTCGCACAGCACGGTGTTGGAGGTGGTGGCGCAGGATATGCCCGGTCTGTTGCGCATCATCACCTATGCGATTGCGCAGGCGCAGTGCAACATTGGCGTGGCGCTGATTGACACCGAAGGCGAGGTGGCCATTGACGTGTTTTATCTAACGCAAAATGGCGGCAAGCTGCCCGCCGAGGTGCAGCGTCAGTTGCTGGATGCGCTGAAGGCATCGCTGCCCTCCGGCGGCGATGCGGCTTCGGCCCGTGCCCGTGCGCGTTGAAAAACTGCAAGCAACATGGCGCTCGTTAAGCGCCCGGTGTTCGTGTTTTGCAGCGAGGGATGGTAGCTGGCCAGCAGATGCCGTCCCTCCGGCAGCGCGTACTCGGCTCCATGGGCAAAGACCAGCCCGCGCTTGCTGGCGATCTTCCCTGTGCGCAGCAGGTGGGCCACGTATCCATCGAAGGCGATTTTCCCCAGGCAGACGGCCACGCGCGCGCTGGATAGCAGGGCCATCTCCTCATCCAAATGGGAAGCACAGTTGCGCAATTCCTCCAGCAGCGGTTTGTTGTCGGGCGGGGCGCAGCGCACCACGGCAGTGATCCACAGATCGTGCAGGTGCAGGCCGTCTTCGCGCGCAGTGGCCGTGGGCTGTGAGGCAAAGCCAGCTTGGTGCAGCACCGGGTAGAGAAAATCCCCAGAGCCATCGCCGGTGAAGGGCCGCCCAGTGCGGTTGGAGCCATGCGCTCCCGGAGCCAAGCCCACCACCACCACGCGCGCCAGCGGATCGCCAAAACTGGGAACTGGCCGCGCCCAATACTCCCAATTCTGATAAGCCCGGCGTTTGGTTTGGCCGACCTGCTGACAATAGGCGCGCAGGCGCGGGCACCGCTCGCAGTGCGTCAGGCGGTTGCACCAGTCTTGCAGCGCAGATGCCGGATTGGGGTCGGCA
>JAJZCX010000332.1 GCA_021851625.1 Acidobacteriota bacterium
GCAGACACGGGCCTCCTCTGTGCGCTTCTGAATATCCGGTCCGTGGAGGCGCTGTTGCAATCGCCCGCTGCAGGTGCGGTATGGGAGACATTTGTCTTTGCCCAGCTTCGAGATCGCCAACGCCGCGCCGGATGCGCAGGCAGCCTCTTCTTCTGGCGTGATCGGACGCGCGAAGTGGATTTTGTAACGGATACCGGGGGACGCTTGGAGCTATTTGAGGCGAAATGGACGGAGATTCCTGATCTCGGCGATACCGTCAACTTGGATTTTGTACGGAACCTTATCGGCAAATCCAAGGTGGCTGCGGGGGGAGTTATCTCGCGCACTCCCAACGGTTTTCCGTTCTCAAATGGATTGCATGCCTTCCCTGTAACCGAACTCAGTGGGACCAGAAGATGATGCAATCGCTCGCAGCAAAGCGCAACGGATTGTAAACAGTTCTCATGCCTCCGCAGTCAGGGCGTCCACTTGCAGGTCGAGGCGGCGGCCCAGTTCCAAAAACGACTCCAGCCAAGCGGGGTCTTGCAGCGCGCGCACATGTTCCGGCGGGGAGGCGCTGTGCAGCAGCGTGTTCCAGATGTTCTGCGCCTGCCACAGGTTCACTTCAAAGGGAAGCGTGTGCAGCACGGCAGTCCGTTCCAGCGCGGCGGTCAGCGCGGTCAGGTCGCCGGGATTCTGTTGCACCCGCAGCAGGGCGCGCTTCCAGCTCTGGCTGGCCAGGTAGCCCAGTTCCGGACCGTGCAGCGGCACTTCATCATCCTTGGCTTGCTCGAGCAGCTCGCGCAGGCGTTCTTCGTCGAAGGTTTCGGCTTGCAGTACTTGCCGCAAATCTTCGTTGACGACAAACTCCGCAGCCAGCATCAGAGCCTGCGGGCGCGGCATTCCGCTCTGGCTTAAAAAGCGCAGCAGCGAGGTGTGATCCTCGTAGACGGAGCGCAGGTGGCCCTCCATCTCGCCAAGAGTGGAGTCCAGAATGCGCTGCAAGATGTGGCGCTGCTCGTCACGAAAGAGTGAGGTGAGCGAGTAGGCCGTGGAGCCGAAGTAGCGGTCAAAGAGTCGGATGACCTCTGGCAACTGCGCGCGGCCCACAGCGGCACGCACCTCTTCAACAAAAGTCGAGAATGGGATGGCCTTGGATTTTTCGCTGCCATTCGAGCGGCGCACGGCAGCGGAGAGATTGTGGTCGCCCAAGTGGAGCACGGCAAAATCCACCGGCTCGCATTCCTCGGTGATGCGCGAAGCGACCTCGGCCTGACCGAGCACGATGCGTCCGCGTCCGGTGCTGAAGACCTCCAGCGCCGTGCGGCGCACATCAAAACAGAAGAGATGGCCCTCGTCGGGATAGGCCTCAAAGCTGGAGCGAATGGCGTAGTGTGCGCCGACCTGTTCCAGGCCCAGACGTTGGCCGCGCACGTGACGCTGATAAATCGCCGCACCGTTTTTCTGCTCAGGCACATTGCTTTTGGCTGCGGCGATGCGCTGCACAAACTCCGGCTCCAGCGCAACGCCCGCCGGGCCAAAGGTCTCCGCAGCCAATTGCAGCACGCGCCCGGCATAGGCCAGCACCTGCACCGTTTCAATACCGGAGATGTCGTCAAAGAACCAGCCGCAACTGGTGTACATCAGCAAGGCGTGGCGTTGCATCTCCAGCAGCTTTAGCGCGCGTGTGCGCTCGGCGGCGTTGAGCGTATGCGCGGCGTGCTGCGCAAAGAAGCGCTGCACGTTTTGCGGCGAGCGGTCGAGCATCACGGCGATGTAGCCATCGCGCGCGGCCCATAAATTGTGCAGCAACGGCGCGGCGGCCTGTTCGGCCAGCGGAGCGATGGCGTCGCGCAGCCAATCCAGAGCCTCGCGCAGCGGCGCTCGCCATTTTTGATTCCAGCCTGCGCGGCCGCCATTGCATCCGCAGTCGGAGCGCCAACGTTCGATGCCATGCGCGCAGCTCCACGAGGTATTCTCGTGAATTTCCGCCTCCCATGTGGGTGGAAATTTCTCCAGAAATTCACCGTAGTTGGTGAGGCGGACATTTTTGTTTTGCTCTAAGCAATCCAGCGCATAGGCCAGCGCCATCTCGCCATATTTATGGTGGTGTCCATAGCTTTCGCCATCGGTGGCGATGTGGACGATTTGCGCTTCGGTATCCAGTTCATTTGCGCCGGAGAGCAATCGCTCGGCGAAATCTTTGCCGTTGTTCAGAATGCTTTCAAAGGCCACGGCCCGTGCAATGGGGCCGTCATAAAAGAAGACGGTAATGCTGCGGCCCTCGCGTAGTTGCACGCGGTAGGGCTGCGTGGGCGGCACAGAGGCGTTGGCGGTTTCGATCCATCCGGCTTCAGCAGCGGCTTTGCCAGCGTCCGTGTCCGAAATTTTTTTCGTGGGTGGAATCTTTGTTTGCGCGTCGTCTGCGACGAGGCGAATGCGCGCGCACTGGTGTGGCGCCAGAATCGTGAAGCGGATGCCGTGTTGCGCCAGCAGATCCAGGCTTTCCAGATCGACGGCGGTTTCGGCCAGCCACATGCCTTCGGGCTTGCGGCCAAAGCGGTGTTCAAAATCGGCGATGCCCCAGCGAATTTGCGTGATGCGATCGCGCGGCGCGGCCAGCGGCAGAATGATGTGGTTGTAGACCTGGGCCAGCGCCGAGCCGTGTCCACCAAAGCGCGCGCGGCTGATCTTGTCCGCATCGAGAATCGTTTGGTAGGTGCGGCCCGCATTCTCTTGCAGCCAACTG
>JAJZCX010000333.1 GCA_021851625.1 Acidobacteriota bacterium
GATCTACCTACCAAAAAACCCTCTAAGCACTTCTCGACCGCTCTGCGTGAGCCGCATCACGCCTCGTGCATCTGTGCGCTTCGGCCTTGTAACGTTCCTTGCCGCTTCTGCATTTATCCATGTTCCGCTGCTAGGTTCTGGGTTGGCGGACAAAGGAGCACGGCGATGCGGAGCATATTGATTCTCGGTGGCGGAACGGCGGGCACCATCATGGCCAACAAGCTGGCTCGCGTGCTCCAGCACAAGGATTGGCAGATCACGCTGGTTGATAAAACCGGCGATCATTATTACCAGCCGGGATTTCTTTTTGTTCCCTTTGGCAGCTATCGGATGCGCGATTTGATCAAGCCTCGCACGCGATTCTTGCCGGAGTCTGTGCGCTATCTCCAATCCGGAATTGATCGCATCGATGCAGAGAAAAAAATCGTCACGCTGACCAATCAAGAAACCCTGCATTATGACTACCTGATCGTCGCCACCGGCGCGGACATTCATCCCGAACAGGTGGAAGGCTTGCAGGATGCAGCGTGGGGACGCAGCAAATTCGATTTCTACACACCACAGGGCGCGGAGAGTTTGGGGGCATTTCTGAAAGGCTGGCAGGGCGGACGGCTGGTGGTGCACGTTGCGGAGATGCCCATCAAGTGCCCCGTTGCTCCGCTGGAATTTCTCTTCCTCGCTGACGAATACTTTACGCGGCGCGGTATGCGCAATAAGGTGGATTTGCAACTGGTGACGCCACTGCCCGGAGCCTTCACCAAGCCCATCGCCGCCGCGACATTGGACAATTTTCTTGCGCGCAAGGGCATCTCCGTTGTGCCAGAGTTCAACGTGGCCCGCGTGGACAGCCAAGAGAAAAAGCTGGTCGCTTGGGATGAGACCGCGGTTCCCTATGATCTGCTGGTTTCGATTCCCACCAATATGGGTGATGCCAGCATCGCGCGCAGCGGCCTGGGCGATGAGCTGAACTTTGTCCCCACGAACAAGGAAACGTTGCAGGCCGAAGGATTGCAGGATGTTTTTGTTTTGGGCGACGCGACGAATCTACCCAGTTCGAAGGCCGGCTCGGTCGCACATTTCCAATCGGACATTTTGTTGGAAAACTTTTTGCAACATGTGGAAGGCCGCTCCATGCGGTCCTGCTTTGATGGCCACGCCAACTGCTTTATCGAATCCGGCTTTGGCAAGGGACTGCTGATCGACTTCAACTACAAGACCGAACCGCTGCCGGGAAAATTTCCACTACCGGGCGTGGGGCCGTTTCCGCTCCTGCAAGAGAGCCGCATCAACCACATCGGCAAACGCATGTTCCGCTGGGTCTATTGGAATCTGCTGCTGCCGGGCTGGCCGTTGCCGCTGGGCGCAGCCATGCCCACGGCGGGCAAGCGCATGGAGCTTTTGCAACGCACCGTCTAATCACACACGAACAGGTAAAGGAGGCACCCGTCATGGCAACGCTCGAAGTCCTTGGCAAATCGCTTGAACTGGACGCAGATGGACACTTGGCGCATCTGCACGATTGGAGTGAAGATGTGGCGCGCGTACTGGCCGCGCAAGAAGGCTTGGCGGAGCTAACGCCGCAACACTGGGCCGTGATCCGCTATATGCGCAGCGTCTTCGAAAAGGAGGGCGACGCACCGTCGATCCGCCGCCTGACGAAGGAAAGCGGCGTGGACACCAAAACGCTCTACCAACTATTTCCCAAAGGTCCGGCCAAACGCGCAGCCAAAATCGCAGGGCTGCCCAAACCCAAGGGCTGCATCTGAACTGGATTGCAGCGAGGAGAATGCCATGACAGCGCAAGTATCACCGCATACGCAGACGGTACCCGAAGCCACAGCGCAGCCCATCGAAAAGGTTTCCATCGTTGTCTCGCGCGGCTCGTTGGACGGCGTCTATCCGGGCCTAATTCTCGCCAACGGCGCGCGCATGGAGGGTATCGAGGCCACACTCTTCTTCACATTTTTCGGACTGGATGCCATTCTGAAAAAGCGCCAAGATCATCTCAAGGTTGCCACCGTGGGCAATCCCGCGCTACACCTGCCCACGCTGCTGGGAGCGTTGCCGGGAGTTTCGTCCTTCGCTACGGCGAAGATGAAAAAAGAGATGGAGAAGCTCGACATTCCGCCGGTGGGAGAATTTCTCACTATGATCCACGACGCGGGCTGCGGCATTTATGCCTGCCGCGCCACCGTGGATATGTTCCACCTGAAGCCCGCAGATTTCACCAGCGAAGTAGATGGCGTGATTTCTGTGGGACAGTTCTACGAAAAGGCAGCGGGCGGCCAAATTTTGTTTACCTAGGCCAAATGGGATCGATTCCAGCGGATGCGTTGATGAAAACACTTCTTGGCCTGCAAAAATGCCTACAGCAGTGAGAGACGTATGTCTTTCACTGCTGTAGGCGGATGGTTGGGGGCCTGTATTATTTCGAGCCAAAGTTTAAGGAAATGATGTATTCGCGAGGTGCTCCTGGATCCACCAGCGTATAACCACCAAAGCTGGTGCCAAAGTAGCCTCCGCTGGTGATATAAGCGGTCGGATTGTATTCCTTGTTGAATAGGTTTTCCACGCCAAGGGATAGCTGTACAGGGGCCTCGGAGACACGGGTGGGAACCGAGTGAAAAATATGCCTCATTCCGTTGACTGTTGCTTGCATGTTAAAGTTCACGACTCCATATCCCGGCTGGGTTTGTGTAGTCG
>JAJZCX010000334.1 GCA_021851625.1 Acidobacteriota bacterium
CGGATACAGCCCCTGCGATAGAGGATTGTCCTGATTCGGCGTGGTGACAATCTTCAGCTTGCCGCCTTCGTAGACCAGCCAGCCCCAGCCGGAGCCGAACTGCTTGGTGGCCGCTTCGTTGAACAGCTTTTTGAAGTCGTCAAAGCTGCCAAAGTCCTTGGTGATTTGCGTGCCGATTTTGCCAGTGGGAGCGCCACCGCCCTGCGGCTTCATCAGATTCCAAAACATGGTGTGGTTCACGTGGCCGCCGCCGTTGTTGCGCACAGCGCCTTGAATATCCGCCGGAATCGTGCTCAGTTTGCGCAGCAGGTCTTCGGCAGACAGGCTGGCCAACTCAGGATGCTTTTCCAGCGCAGCGTTCAAATTGTTCACATAGGCTTGGTGGTGCTTGTCGTGGTGCAGGTGCATGGTGGCTTCGTCGATGTGGGGTTCGAGCGCGGTGTAGTCGTAGGGAAGCGGTGCCAGTTCGTGTGCCAAGGGAATCCTCCTGTGTTGGTTGCTGTGTGTGTTTTCCAATCTGGGCAACGGGTCGGCGCATCATGGCACGGCCCGGTTTTGGCGCAGCCCGGTGTGGGCAGCGGCCAGCCCTTCCACTATAAATGCTGGACGTGTGTTTTTCTTGTTCCAAAATGCACTGTGCTGCGTCCAATACTGTACGTGCGCATTCTGTTGCTGGGCGCTACACTGCCTTGGCTGAGTGTGCGGCACGATTTCCCGCAGGCAAACGGATGGTGGCGAATTGACACAAAAACGGTTGCTGGTCCGTAGTGGCCAGCCGATGAGGTGGGCATGACGGTGCAAGCTCCCGAATATCTGTGGATCCACGGCGATGGCCCTGCGCCCGGCGCGCCCGGCATGGAGCCGCGGTGGACCTCCAGCAGAAAAGATGCTGTGGGCACGGCCTACGCCGCGTCCAGCCGCGTCTGGTACACGCTTTCGCATGGCATCTTGAACGAGATTTACTATCCCACCATCGATCGCCCGCAGGTGCGCGATCTGGGCTTTCTCATCACGGACGGCGAGACATTTTTTCATGAGGTCAAGCGCGACCTAGACAGCACCTTTGAGTACATCGATCTGGACGCCATGGCCGTGCGCATCACCAGCCGCAGCCGCGATGGCCAGTATGCGTTGGTGCAACAGGTCATCTCCGATCCGCATTACCCGGTGATGCTGGTGCATGTGCGTTTGGAGGGCGACGAGCGCTTTCTGAACCGACTGAAGGTGTACGCGCTGCTGGCTCCGCATTTGGAGGGCGGGGGTGCGGACAACTCCGCGCGCGCCGTAGAGGTGAATGGCCGCCGCGTGTTGCTGGCGTGGAAGGAGCCAACTTCGCTCGCCATGGGCACGGATTGCGGCTTCACGCGCGTCTCCTGTGGCTACGTGGGCACCAGCGATGGATGGAAAGATTTGAACGACAACCTGCGCATGGATTGGGAGTATGGTCAGGCGCTCAACGGGAATATCGCCATGATTGGGGAGGTAGACGTTTCCCATCAGCGCGTGTTTACGCTGGCCGTGGGCTTTGGTCGCGGCCACCACGCGGCCATCTCCAGCATGATGCAGGCGCTGGCCACGCCTTTTGAAGCGCACATGGAGCGCTTCGTCGAGCAATGGCGCCGCGCGAAGTTTCCCAAAGACCTGACCGCCGCTACGGGCGACGGTGGATTTCTGATGCGCATCAGCCGCAACGTTCTGCTGGCGCATGAGGACAAGACCTACCCCGGAGCCTTCATTGCTTCGATGTCGATTCCGTGGGGCCAGTCGAAGGGCGACGACGACCTGGGCGGCTATCACTTGGTGTGGACGCGCGACATGGTGCAGAGCGCCACCGCGCTGATGGCCTGCGGACGCACGGAGACGGCGCTGCGCGCGCTGGTTTACCTAGCCACCACGCAACGGCCCGATGGCAGTTTTGCGCAAAACTTCTGGGTCAACGGCACGCCCTATTGGACGGGCATGCAACTGGATGAGGTCGCTTCACCCATCGTGCTGGCTTGGCGGCTGTGGAAGGCCGGCGGCTTGGGGGATTTCGATGTCTTCCCCTTTGTCGAGCGCGCGGCAGGCTTTTTGCTGCGGCATGCGCCGGTCACGCAGCAGGAGCGTTGGGAGGAGAATGCGGGCTACTCGCCTTCGACGCTGGCCGCCGTCATCGCCGGACTCATCTGCGCCAGTGACATGGCACACTCGCGCGGCGCAACGGAGATGGCCGGTCTGCTGGCTGTCTTCGCTGATTGGATTGAGTCGCACCTCGAAGACTGGACGGTGACCAACGACGGCATTCTGCACCCGGAGGTCAAGCGCCACTTTATGCGCATCCGCCCGCCGCAATGTGGCGACCCCTACGCCCTGCCAGAGGATTGCGGCAAGGATAAAATTCTCATCTCCAACCGCGGCCCTGGCGAACAATATGAATATGAAGCTCGCGCCGTCATCGACCACGGATTTTTGGAGCTGGTGCGCTACGGCATTCGCTCGCCACACGATCCGCTGATTGTGGATTCGCTCAAAGTGGTCGATGCTGTGCTGCGCAGCGAGACGCCGCTCGGCCCTTGTTGGCGGCGGTACAACCATGACGGTTACGGCCAGCGCCACGACGGTGGCCCCTACATGGGCTGGGGCCAGGGCCGCGCTTGGCCGCTGTTGCTGGGCGAACGCGCCCATTACGAACTGGCCGCAGGA
>JAJZCX010000335.1 GCA_021851625.1 Acidobacteriota bacterium
CAATTTTCACCGCACACTTCCCTGCATCGCTACAACGTAATCGCTTCTAATGGCATCGTTTGGCTGGCCAACAGCACGCTGCACGCCTCATGGAGTGCGCGGCGCTGCAAGGCACGCTCCGCCGTCAGTCGTGCCAACTCCGGCAGATTGTTGCTCTCCGACAAGTGTGCCAAAATCACCCAGCGCGCGTAGCCGTCATAAGCTTCGGTCAGAAATTCCGCGGCGGCATCATTCGAAAGATGTCCCACGCGAGAAAGCACACGCTGCTTAACCGACCAGGGATACGGGCCATCGCGCAACATCTCCACGTCATGGTTGGATTCGAGGATCAGCAGATCGGCGCGCCGCAACTGCTCGTGCACGTTCGGGGGCATGTAGCCAAGATCGGTGGCCACGGCGATACGCATCCCTTCCGCTTCGAACACAAAACCTACGGGATCAGCAGCGTCATGCGGAATCGTAAAGGGCGTAACGGCAATATCACCGATTGTGAACGACTTGCCAGCGGAGAAAAATTCCAACGCGGGCAGCGCAGTAGAATACTCTTCCTCTATCAACGCTGGCTGTTCCACGCTGGCAGCAAGCGTGCTGACGGCTGTGCCCGCGCTTTGCTCTTCTGCATCGCTCGCATGAGCAACAAACGTCGCATCCGCCGTGGCTGCAATCCGCTTACGCTCTTCCAGCCATGCCAAATAGCTCATCGTCTTGCGCGGAGTCAAAATGCGCTTCCACGCCGCGTGGGTTGCTCCGGTAAAGTAGGTGGGGATACGAAAACGCTGCGCGAAAACCGATACGCCTTGAATATGATCCTGATGCTCGTGCGTGATGAGCAGGCCATCGATTTTTTCCGGCTCTTCGCCCGCGAAGCGCATTCGCTTGACGATCTCGCGGCAACTCAAACCTGCGTCCACAACCAAGCGCGTCCGCTCGGTGCGAATCACAGTGCAGTTGCCTTTGGAGCCGGACGCCAGTACTGTGCAACGAAACATAATCTCAGAGTAGCGCAGACAGACCCAAGCTGCTGAAAAATTCTGGCGCGTGTGGGAACGGATTATTTTCCTGCTGCGGATGCCAGGCGCGCTTCCGCCTCTTGCTGCACGCGGTTGGCCTCGCGGTAGAGCTTGGATTCAGCGCCCGCCTCATTCCACAGCTTCTGACCACGCTCCAACTGCTGCTGCGCGGCGACCACGTCAATGGCATTGGGAGCCACCACGCTCTCTGCCAGAATGGTGACGCGATCTGGCAGCACCTCTGCAAAGCCCCAAGCAACGAAGTAGCGCTGCTCACCAACACTGCCGCCATGCAGACGCACCTCGCCCGCGCCCAGTTCTGTCAGGAGCGGGGTGTGGCCGTAGAGCGCCTCCAGGCAGCCGGAGCGCGATGGAAGCTCCACCGCGCTGGCCGTGCCGTCAATGAAGACCTGATCCGGTGTGACCAACCGAACGCGCAATTCGTTGTGTGCCGTTTCCGCCATGGTTGCTTCGAGCCTCACGTTAGGCTGATTGCAGCTTCTTAGCCGCTTCCAGCACGTCTTCGATGGTTCCCTTCAAGTAGAAAGCCTGTTCAGGCACGCTGTCGTGCTTGCCTTCAATGATCTCCTTGAAGCTGCGCACAGTGTCGGCGATTTTGACGTAGCTACCGGGGATGCCGGTGAACTGCTCCGCGACGTGAAAGGGCTGCGAGAGGAACTTCTGCACCTTGCGCGCGCGCGAAACAGTCAGCTTGTCCTCTTCTGAAAGCTCATCGATGCCAAGAATGGCGATGATGTCCTGCAGATCCTTGTAGCGCTGCAAAATACGCTTTACGCCTTGCGCGACATCGTAGTGCTCCTGCCCCACGATGCGTGGAGAGAGAATGCGCGAGGTCGAGGCCAGCGGATCGACGGCTGGATAAATACCCAACTCCGAAAGCTGCCGCGAGAGCACGGTGGTCGCATCCAAGTGGGCAAAGGTCGTCGCCGGTGCCGGATCGGTCAAGTCATCCGCAGGCACATACACAGCCTGCACCGAGGTGACAGAGCCTTTCTTGGTGGAGGTGATGCGCTCCTGCAACTCGCCCATTTCTGTCGCCAAGTTGGGCTGGTAACCAACGGCGGAGGGCATACGGCCCAAGAGCGTCGAAACCTCAGAGCCAGCCTGCGTGAAGCGGAAAATGTTGTCGATGAAGAGCAGCGTGTCGGCACCTTCTTCGTCGCGGAAGTGCTCAGCGACGGTAAGCGCTGTGAGTGCCACGCGCAGACGCGCTCCGGGCGGCTCGGTCATCTGGCCGTAGATAAGCGCGGCCTTCGACTTGGCAGGATCCTTGAGGTCGATGACGCCGGACTCCTGAAACTCCAGCCAAAGATCATTGCCTTCGCGGGTGCGTTCGCCCACGCCGGCAAACACAGAGAAGCCGCCGTGCTTGCTGGCCACGTTGTTGATGAGTTCTTGAATGACGACGGTTTTGCCGACGCCCGCACCACCGAAAAGGCCGATCTTGCCGCCCTTCAAAAACGGCTGAATCAGATCGATGACCTTCACGCCGGTCTCAAACATTTCTTCACTGGTCGATTGCTCATCGAACGCAGGGGCCTGCCGGTGAATGGGGCGCATCTGCTTGGCGTTGATCGGGCCAAGTTCGTCCACGGGCTTGCCAATGACGTTCAGCACACGGCCCAGCGTCTCGCGGCCCACTGGAACCG
>JAJZCX010000336.1 GCA_021851625.1 Acidobacteriota bacterium
ATCCTCGGCTACAGGAAGAGGCCGCGCAGGCGACGTCTGCCCCCATGCCTGCCAAGGCGAACCTGCGGTAGGCGATTCTCCGCGCTTGGAGGCGCTGTCATTCCGAGCGAGTGGAACGAGTCGAGGAATCTGCGGTGCCTTTATCGCATATCTAACCGCAGATCCCTCCACTGCGTCCGCTTCCAGCGGACTTCGGTCGGGATGACAATGTGTATGTCACGCGGGCAATGTGTGTCGTGCTGGCATTGTGCAGCGTGCGGGCATTGTGTATGCCGCTGCGGGCAATGTCTGGATTCCACACTCCGCACAGAAGGACAGATCGACTGTGGAGTCGGCAGGATTGTCTGCGCGCACTTTTCTTGGCTGCGCGCAGGCTTCAACCCTACATGGCCAAGGGCAGGGTCGGATGTGCTTCCGTGGTGGATGGCAAGGGTGTTTTTCGCCTTGGTTTGGGGACCATTTGCACGTGATTGCTGGCGTCGGGGCGTAGCGTCCAGTGTTCTGCGCAGTCGCCACAGAGCCAGAAGTGCTCTTTGTGATTGGCGTCGGCTGAGTTGGAGTGGCTGCGGGTTGCAAACAGGTAAACTACGCCGTCGCGCAGGTAGCGCAGGGCCTTGCAGCAGGTTGGGTTCGCACAGGTATTGACCATCGATTCGTTCCTCATCTCAAACCCGGCCTACGTACAGCCGGATGAAAATTTTCTGACGGATCGTTCCAGTGTGCTCGCAGCGTCCTATGGTTTTAGACGATCGAGCAGGCAGTAGGAGAGCCAATCCGCGAAAAAAATCCCCGAGTGGCAATTGCGGACACACGGGGCACAGAAGACATTCGCGGGCCGGAACCCCATGGTCTGCGATGGTCTACACAGTGTTTCGGCGGAACGTGGCGGGGCATTAGAGAAAAGTGCTGGGTAAAAAATGCAGCGGGATCAGTACTTTGGGGACAAGATGATTTTGCGGCGCTCTGGCCACTCGGCACAGGGGCATCCCGCCTCAGCGGCTTCGCTCGGAGCAGGCTACGTTGGCCGCGAGCCAATGCAGTCGAGGGAACTGCGGTTTCCCCCCCACTCTTCGCTGCTTTTTCGAAGAGTGGGGGGGCTGGAGACTGTTGGTACTGCGGAACCGCAGATTCCTCGGCTACGGCTGCTGCGCAGCCTCCGCTCGGAATGACAAAACATCTGTTGTATTGGCCTAATCGCTGTGAGCCAAAGTTGGCCCAGCCGCAGTGAGCCAAAGGCAAGCGCGCGTCATCCCTTCCGAATAGTTAGTGGCGGCTGGATGGGGGAACGATGCCGTTCATGCGCAGGTATTCCACCAACTGGCCGTAGTGATCGTAGCCGTGCGCGATGGCGGCGGCGGCGGTTCCAGCCGGCGTATGCACGAAGCGTCCGTTGCCCATGGGGGCGAAGGCATTCTCTGGAGTGATGGTGGCGATGACCTGATGTCCGTAGGCGATGGAGTCTTCCAGTGCCTGCACGATCTGATCTTTGGTTTTGAGGCTAGCTATGTCGGGCATGTGGGGCGCGGTGCTGCTAATGCTGCCGAAGTAGTGGTAGTTGGCCTCGGTGACGTGTGTTACCTGCTGTGCGAAGGTGCGCACGCCGGTGAATTGGCCGTTGGTGGGCGCGAAGTTGAATTTGTCGGCGGGCATGGCTTGGACGAGCGGCACCATCTCGTGAGCGTAGTGGTCGAGCATCTGATCCAACACCACGGCGGGGCTGAGCGAGGGTGCGGCAGACGATGCCGGAGTTGAAGCTGCGCGCAGTACCGGTGCGGCGAGCAAAATGGCGGCGAGTGTGGCAAGGGAAGTGAGACGAAGAGCGCGGTTCATGATGGAGATTCTCCTGACTGCCTGAGGGTGCCTTGAAACGTGCGCGGGCAAACTGGCTCGGCGCAATCGAGTGTAGCAGGATGGAGACGGCTTTGGGCCTGGGGAGGCGTGGATGAATCTGATAGATTCATCGCAGGGAGAAACAGAAAATGCAGGTGCGATACGAAGGGGAAACAACTCGTGAGGTGCGCTGGAAGCGCGCGCTGGCGGCCACGTCCTTGGCGGCGGCGGCGGCGCTGCTGCTGACGGGACGACGCAAGGCGGCGCTGGCAGCCACTGGATTGGGTGCGGCGGCGATGTTGGCTGAGGAGCCGGAGTTGCTGCGGCGGTTGTGGCGGAATGCTCCGCGGTATTTGGAAGATGGACGCGCGGCTCTGGATCGCTTGGAAGATGTAATGGAAGGCGTGGCCGAACAGAGTAACCGCGCGCGGAATTTACTGCGGCGGGCGTAGGATCGACATTCCGCCTTGCGCTGTGTGCCGTTCAGAAGGACTGCTCGCAGGGAAAATACAGTGTCATTCCGAGCGAGCCGCAGGTGAGTCGAGGAATCTGCGGTGCATTTTTTTCTACATATTCAACCGCGGATCCCTCCACTGCGTCCGCTTCCAGCGGACTTCGGTCGGGATGACAATGTGTATGGAATGCGGGCACTGTATGTCGTGCAGGCATTGTGTGTGTCGCGCAGGCATTGTGTGTGTCGCGCAGGCATTGTGTGTCGTGCAGGCATCCCCGATGCGCAGGGTTCGATCCTCATCCTCATCAAAAAATGCAGTGTCATTCTGAGCGACCAACGGGAGCGAAGAATGCAGAGAATCTCCGCTGCATGGATGCAGCCATGA
>JAJZCX010000337.1 GCA_021851625.1 Acidobacteriota bacterium
AAACGGCCAACTGGTGCGCGGCCTCACGCGCGGCGACGGGGCCATCGGCGAAGATGTCACCAGCAACGTGCGCACCCTTCGCTCTGTGCCGCTTCGCATCGCAGCCTCCAAGCTCGAAGATTCCGGGCTGCCAAAGAATTTTGAAGTGCGCGGGGAAGTGGTGATGCCATTCGCCGCTTTTCATAAATTGAATGCCGAACGGGAGGCGCAGGATTTGCCGCCTGCGGCCAACCCCCGTAACGCCGCCGCAGGCACACTGCGCACACTGGAGCCGAGCATCGTCGCCCAGCGACGGTTGGACTTCTCCGCATACTTTGCCCTGGTCAACGGCGAGAGTATTTTCTCCCAACAAAATCGTGCTCTCGACGCTCTGGCCACCGCAGGCTTTCGCGTCAACAAACACCACGACGTGGTCGTAGGTGTGGAGGCTGTTCTTGCGTTCATCCGCGATGCGGAATCCCTGCGCGAGTCGCTACCCTATGAGATCGATGGCGTCGTTATTAAGGTGAATGCGCTGGCGCAGCAGGAGAGACTGGGTTTTACTGGTCGCGCGCCACGTTGGGCCATTGCATACAAGTTCGCTGCACGCGCTGCCGTCACGCAAGTGGAAGACATTTTGGTGCAAGTGGGTCGCACAGGAAAATTAACGCCCGTGGCCGTGCTCGTACCAGTCCCCATCGGCGGCACCACCGTCAGCCGCGCCACGCTGCACAATGCCGAAGAGATTGCCCGGCTCGGACTGGAGATTGGTGACTTCGTTCGTGTCGAGCGTGGCGGCGATGTGATTCCCAAAGTCGTCGAAGTGGTGCGCGAGCAGCGCCCAGCCCATACACGGCCCTTTGTCTTCCCCACACATTGCCCGGAGTGCGGCAGCGAAGTTGCCCGCGCGGAAGGCGAAGTCGATTTCCGCTGCGTCAATGCCAACTGTCCTGCACGATTGCGCGAAGCGCTGCTGCACTTCGCCGCACGCGGCGCGATGAACATGGACGGCTTGGGCGAGGCCATCGTCACGCAACTGTTGGAACGCGGTCTGGTGCACAGTTTGGCAGACCTCTACACACTCGACGCCCCCACGCTGATTGCGCTCGATCGCATGGGAGAAAAAAGTGCGCAATCCTTGCTGGAGCAAATCGAGCGTTCCAAACAATCACCGCTCGACCGCCTGCTGCTGGGTCTGGGCATTCGCTTCGTCGGCGCGCGCACAGCGCAGGTGCTGGCAGAAACCTTTGGCACGCTGGATGCGCTGATGGCCGCCGACAAGGAAGCGTTGGAGCGTGTGCCCGATGTTGGCCCGCGCGTGGCTGCGGCCATTGTGGAGTTCTTCGCCACGCCAGCCAATCGCACGCTCGTCGAGCGCCTGCGCGCAGCGGGTTTGAATTTCGCTGCAACGATTCAAGAAAAATCCTCCAAACTTGACGGCATGAGTTTTGTATTGACGGGCACGTTGCCCACACTCTCCCGCGAAGAGGCCACGGAGCGCATTGAGCGCGCAGGCGGGCGCGTGATCGGCTCGGTCAGCAAGAAAACCAGTTACGTGGTCGCGGGCGAAGAAGCTGGCTCAAAGCTCGATAAGGCCCGCTCGCTGGGCATTCCCGTGCTCAATGAAGCCGCATTGCTGGAGTTGTTGGCGTAATTATTTTCTTGGGAACCGCCTCCGCTCGCTCAGAATGATGGCGTTTTCGATACAGCGTCATTCTGAGCGAAGCGAAGAATCCAGAGAATGTTGACGCAGTCCAAGCAGACCTTCCCACGCGCAGACCATCCGGACTCTTTACTTCGGCGCGAAGTAGCCTTTGCGCACGCGCACTTTGTAGTGGCGATCCATGGCGACCAGATAGATGGGGCGGAAAGCTCCATTGGCCACAAAATCCGCGGGCTTGTAGACGAGTGCGTATTGGCTGCGCAATTCCTCTTGCACAGAACGGAAGGCCACAGCGACCTCTTCTATGCGCGGCGGATACAGGGCGCGACCGCCCGTGGCCTGCGCCAGGGCCTTCAACACATCATCGCCGCGATCGCGGCTGGGGCTGCTGTTCGTGCTGATCGCGTAGATGAGCGTGTCCGCGCGCTGACACATCTTGACCGCATCATCCAGCTCGGCATGGCTCTGGTTGTCATCGCCGTCCGAGAGCAAAATAATCGCCTTGCGCAGATTTGTCTCCGCGTGCATCGGCAGCATCTGATCGCGGCAGGCCGTGTAGACCGCGTCGAAGAGCGCCGTGCCGCCGCCCGGCTCCAGTTTGTGAATGCCGGCAGCCAGCAGATCGCCGTTGTTGGTAAAGTTCTGCGTGATCTGCGGCGTCACATCAAAGCCCATCACGTAAGCCTGATCCACCTGCGGGCGCAGTACATCCAGTAAAAATTCCGTGGCCGCACTTTGCTCAAATTGGAAGCGCGAGCGAATGGAGTTGCTGGCGTCAATCAACAGGCCCACGCGCAGCGGCATATTGGTCTGCTGCGTAAAGCTGTAGACCTCCATCGGGCGCAGATGGTTGTCGAGCAGAGCGAAGTCGCTCTCCTGCAAATCCTTGATGAAATGCCCGTGCTTGTCCACGACGGAGAAGACGAGATCAACCTCATTGACGGTCGCGCGCAAGCTATACTCGCCAGGGCTTGGGCCGCCTGCATCTGCGCCTGTAGCTGCAC
>JAJZCX010000338.1 GCA_021851625.1 Acidobacteriota bacterium
CACACAGCAAAATGGAGGCGGAGTGGAGTTCACACACATGCCTGTGCTCAAACAAAAATCTGTGATTCTCGACGGCAATGAGGCCGTCGCCTCTGTCGCCTACCGTCTTTCGGAGGTCATCACCATCTACCCCATTACGCCCGCCTCCACCATGGGCGAGTGGGCCGACCAGTGGAAGGAAGAGGGTCGCAAAAATATCTGGGGCACCGTGCCCAGCGTTGCCGAACTGCAAAGCGAAGCCGGAGCCGCCGGAGCCATGCACGGCGCGCTGCAATCGGGAGCCTTCAGCACCACCTTCACTGCCTCGCAGGGGCTGCTGCTCATGATCCCCAACCTGTACAAGATTGCAGGGGAGCTGACGGCCAACGTGGTTCACGTCAGTGCGCGCACACTGGCCACGCACGCGCTTTCCATCTTTGGCGACCACTCCGATGTGATGGCATGCCGTGCCACCGGCTACGCCATGCTGGCCTCCAACTCTGTGCAAGAGGCGGGCGACTTCGCGCTGATCGCGCACATCGCCACGTTGGAGGCGCGCGTTCCCTTTCTGCATTTTTTTGACGGCTTTCGCACCTCGCATGAGATCAACAAGGCTGCGGCCATCTCCGATGAATTGATTCTCGGCATGTTGGAGGAGCAGCACTTGACCGCGCACCGTGCCCGCGCTTTGACACCCGAAAAACCTATTCTGCGCGGCACGGCGCAAAATCCCGATGTCTTCTTTCAAGCCCGCGAGGCCGCCAACCCTTTTTATCTGGCCTGCCCAGCCATTGTGCAGAGCGCGATGGATCGCTTCGCCGCGCTCACCGGTCGCGCGTATCACTTGTTCGACTACGTTGGCGCACCCGATGCAGACCGCGTGCTCATCCTGATGGGTTCCGGCGCAGGCGCGGTGGAAGAAGCCTTGGAGCGACTGAATGCGCAGGGGGAAAAGCTCGGCCTGCTCAAGGTGCATCTCTATCGTCCGTTTGCGGCAGAGGCATTTCTCGCCGCGCTGCCAAAAACCGTTCGCTCCATCGCCGTGCTGGATCGCACCAAGGAACCGGGCGCGCTCGGCGACCCACTCTATCTCGATGTGGTCACGGCCATCAGCGAAGCCTTCGCCACCGGCACTGCACCTTTGGCGCAGATGCCACGCATCGTCGGCGGACGCTATGGCCTGTCGTCGAAGGAGTTCACGCCAGCGATGGTCAAAGCCGTCTTCGACGAGTTGAAAAAGCCGCAGCCAAAGAACCACTTCACCCTTGGCATTCAAGACGACGTGACCCACACCAGCCTCGACTACGACGCCAACTTCTCGACCGAAGACCCCAAGACGGTGCGCGCGCTTTTCTACGGGCTTGGCTCGGATGGCACCGTCGGCGCCAACAAAAACTCCATCAAGATCATCGGCACAGAGACGAACAACCACGCGCAAGGCTACTTCGTGTACGACTCGAAGAAGTCCGGTTCCACCACCATCTCGCATCTGCGTTTTGGCCCCAATCCCATTCGCTCGACCTATCTCATCACGCAGGCCAACTTTGTCGCCTGCCATCAATTCCAGTTCTTAGAGCGCATGGACGTGCTCCACGCCGCCGCGCCGGGCGCGGTCTTTCTGCTGAATGCTCCCGTTGGCCCAGAAGCGATTTGGCAGCATCTGCCGCGCACCGTGCAGCAGACGATCCTCGATAAAAAATTGCAGTTCTACATCATCGACGCCTACAGCGTAGCGCGCGAGACCGGCATGGGCAGCCGCATCAACACTGTGATGCAGACTTGCTTCTTCGCCATCAGCGGCGTGCTGCCACGCGAAGAAGCGATTGCGCAGATCAAGAAAGCCATTCAGAAAACCTATGGCAAGCGCGGCGAGTCCGTGGTGCAGCAGAACTACGCCGCCGTCGATGCTGCGCTGGCGCATCTGCATCGCGTGGAGTTGCCCGCCAAGGTTACTGCATCCTTTGACATTCTTCCGGTCATTCCCGCGGCTGCGCCCGCCTTTGTGCGTGACGTGCTGGGCGCAATGGCTGCGGGCCGTGGCGACGCGCTGCCGGTCAGTGCGCTGCCGCCGGATGGAACCTTCCCTACCGCCACCGCGCAGTGGGAGAAGCGCAACATCGCGCAAAAAATTCCCGTCTGGGATGAGGAGCTTTGCATCCAGTGCGGCAAATGCGTGCTGGTCTGCCCCCACGCCGTCATTCGCGCCAAGGTTTACGATCCAGCGCTGCTCAGTGGCGCACCCTCCACCTTCAAAAGCGCCAAGCCCCGCTGGCGCGGCATGGAACAGGAGCGCTACACACTGCAAGTTGCGCCGGAGGATTGCACCGGATGCACGCTCTGCGTGGAGGTCTGTCCGGCCAAGAGCAAGAGTGACGCCAGCCACAAGGCCATCAATATGGAGCTGCAAGTTCCGCTGCGCGCCGCCGAAGTCGAGAATTGGGATTTCTTTACCAAGCTGCCCGCGCCCGACCGCAACCGTCTGTCGCACGCGCAGGTGAAGGATGTGCAACTGCTCGACCCGCTCTTTGAGTTCTCCGGTGCCTGCGCAGGCTGCGGCGAAACGCCCTACGTCAAGCTGCTCACGCAACTCTTCGGTGACCGGCTCTACATCGCCAACGCCACGGGCTGCTCGTCGATCTACGGCGGCAACCTGCCCACCACGCCC
>JAJZCX010000005.1 GCA_021851625.1 Acidobacteriota bacterium
ATGGCAATAAGCGCGTCGGTTTCTGGAATGCGTCGTGTGAGCCAAGCGTCAAAGGCCAGCCCGTGCCACCAATCCGTGGTCTCCGTCCAGCGGGAGGGATACAATCCAAAACGCGCCAAGGCAAGCGCACCCGTGTGATACCACGGAAAGGTTTCGACACATTCGCGGGGCAGGCCTTCGCGTTGGAGCCGGAACCAGGGAAACGTGGAGTAGACCGTTTGCAAATGGCCGTGCCGCCGCAACTGGTGCGCCAGTTCAAAGTGATGAAAGACACCGAAGACTGCCTGCGAGACACGCATGTGCTGTTCCCTTCGCACCCTGGCCAATTCCAAGAACCATCCTACACAGTTGGCAGGCGACATGACGCAACCAAAACCGTGGAGTTGCCCACATCCCATACAATAGGGAAGGCATAAGCAAATTGCGTACGCACGGGGATTTTTATGCGTTGTGCGCGCAAAACGTCTTTGGATTTTTTCAGGGGGTTGCGGTGAAGCTAGGGACATGGGCAGTGGCAGTTCTGCTGGGCAGTGGCGCGCTGTGCGCACAACAGAATCCGACAGTGAATGCACCGAGCGCTCCCGCGCCGATTGCACCCACACCGCAGCCGATGCTGACGGCCCCGCGATCGCTTGCGCTGCCGGGCCTACTGCAAGGCGTCACCCCGGGCCAAAGCGCACCGCCCGCGGCTAGCGACAGCAATGCCAGCGCGCAGAGCACGCCAGCGCCAGCACCCAAGCCGAGCAACGTGCCGCCGCCGCAGATTCCCGTCACGGGCAAAGGCTCCTCCGAGGCTGCCTTTACCTTGCGCACACGCGTGAATTTTGTATTGGTGCCCGTCATCGTCAAGGACTCCAAGGGCAATCTTGTCCCCGGCCTCACCTGGCACGATTTCAAGGTATTTGAGGATGGCGTGCAGCAGCAACTTACCTTCTTTACCGTCGATCCTTTCCCGCTTTCCGTGGCTTTTGTGCTCGACCAGAGTGTTCCCTCCGACACGATGAAGAAGGTCAATGACGCGCTGGGAGCCTTGCAAGGAGCCTTCACTCCATACGATGAGATTTCTGTCTTCACCTACGCATCACACGTCACACAGGCCACCGGTTTTACCGGAGCACAGAGCCAGCGGCTGACCGCCGTGCTGCAGCGCATCCAATCGCCGGGACGCGACATGCAGGTACCCGGTGGTTATGGCCCCATGTCGGAAGGCCCGGTGATCAACGGCCACACGATCGACCCAAATGTAACGCCGATGCACAATGGCAGCTACATTCCGATCATTCCGCATGAGATTCATACGCTCAACGATGCGATTCTGGAAGCCGCCAACAACCTGGCGCAGCGCGGCAAGGGCCGTCGCCGCATCATCTACGTCATCAGCGACGGCAAGGAGCACGGCAGCACCTCTTCGTACAAAGAAGTCGTGCATTATCTGCTCACCAACCAGATCGCAGTGTATGGCACTCTGGTCGGTGATTCGGCCACGCCCGTGCTGGGCTTCCTAGACAAATTCCATCTGCCCCTGCTCGGCATCGACAACATTCTGCCCAAGTACACCACGGCCACCGGCGGGCAGTTGGATGCGGAGTTGTCGCGCAACGGCATCGAGCGCAGCTTTGCCAAGATCGCCGAACAGGTGCGCACGGAGTACACGCTGGGCTACAACAGTCACCACTCGGTCTTTGACAGCCGCTTCCGCCAGATTGAAGTGCAGGTGCTGCGTCCGGGCCTGACCGTGGTCGCCAAGCAGGGCTACTACCCCACGGCCAGCGCACAATAAGCGCAGGCGAGATGGAAACATGCTGCGAAAGAATTGGACACGCGATGAGTTGATCGTAGCGTTCAATCTGTATTGCAGAATTCCATTTGGACGGATTCATAATCGAAATCCAGAGATTGTTGCGCTTGCCAAAGCATTGGGGAGAACTCCGTCTGCGCTCTCATGGAAACTCGCCAACTTCGCACGATTGGATCCTGCCCTCAAAAAGCGGGCAGTTGCTGGCGCCACCCATGGCGGCAAGCTAGAACAAGACGTCTGGGAAGAGTTCCATGGAAATTGGGAAGCGTTGGCCTATTCCAGCGAAAAACTCCGGGCCAAACTGCTCCCGGCATCCAGTCAACCAATCGAAACGCAGAATTTCCCTGATGGCAAAGAGCGTGAAATCACAGCCAAGGCTCGGATCAATCAAGGATTCTTTCGCGCCGCCGTCTTGGCAGCCTATGACGGCAAGTGCTGCGTCACCGGGTTGGCGATTCCGGAACTGCTCAACGCGAGTCACATTCTTCCGTGGAAAGAAAGTGCTGCAAACAGAACCAACCCTCAAAATGGCCTTTGCCTGAACGCATTGCATGACCGCGCATTTGATCGTGGCCTGATGACAATCTCAGACGCCTACACGGTGCAACTCTCCAAAAGCATCCTGAAGTCCAAGAGTCTGGGCAGGCAAGCTCTGCTGTGCAAATATGCAGGAGTCAAAATTCACCTTCCCTCGCGCTTTCATCCCCAAGCCGATTTTCTTGCGTATCATCGCAACCACATCTTTCAGCCTTGAGAAGAGATGCGCAACAACAGTACAGGCCGCGCGTAGGCGGCCTGTACTGTTGTTGCGCGACTGCAATGGAATTTACTCGGCGGCGTTTTGCAGCACGGGTTGTGCGGGGGCAGCTTCCGCTGCGACTGCGGCAGTCTCGACTGCTTTCGGAGCAGCGGGTTTTTTGGGTGCTTCCGCCTTTTTACCCGGAGCGATAATTGCGTGCAGTGTGGTGCCTTCCATGCGGGGCATGGCTTCCACGATGCCGGCTTCGCCGATGTCGAGAATCAGTCGGTTGACGATCTGATAGCCCAGCTCGCGGTGCGACATCTGGCGTCCGCGGAAGCGCAACGAGGCCTTCACCTTGTCGCCTTCGCCCAAGAAGCGGAGGGCCTGGTTCTTCTTGGTCTGATAGTCGTGCTCATCTACCGTCACGGAGAATTTGACCTCCTTGATGACGATGACCTTTTGCTTTTTGCGGGCGGCGCGGTCGCTCTTTTCTTTTTCGTAGAGGAACTTGCCGTAATCCTGAATGCGGCAGACCGGCGGCACGGCGTTGGGTGAGACCTCCACCAAATCAAGGCCGCGCTCCCGTGCGAGCTTGAGCGCCTCAAAGGGCTGCAAAATACCGAGTTGCTCGCCGTTTTCGTCAATCACGCGAATTTCGCGCGCGCGAATTCGATCGTTGATGCGAATGAATGATTTCGCCGAACGCTTATCGATGGGACGCCTCCAAAAGCAACGGTCAGGCTGGGACTGATGCGGGCTGCCGTCGATGCCAAGTATACCATTTGCAGGCCCGTGGGACTGGATAGACGCAGCCTCAGCACGGGCCGTCGTGCGCGATGGATTCCTCGATCGGCGTTGCGGCAAGGGCCTCACCAGCCAGCGCCTGCGCCGTAACGCGCAACAGCCGGTTCGCGGGCATCTCTGCAGCAAGGCGCACAGGAATAAAGTTATCCGCGAGCGCCTCCGTTAGGCCCTGGGCACGCAGCGTGGCGTTGGTCTCCAGCGTGACCACGCTCAACGGCTGGCCGAGTAAGGACTGGCGGAAGGCGCGGCTCTTTTCCTCAATGAGAGTACGCAGCGCCAGCATCCGTTCCCGCACCGCGTCCCCAGCCACGGGAAGCTCGCGATGGAGCGCCCAAGCTGGCGTACCGGGCCGGGCAGAAAAGGGAAACAGATGCAGATAGGTGAAGGGCAGCGCGGCGATCAAGTCATAGCTCTCTTGAAATTCGGCATCGCTCTCTCCGGGAAAGCCGACCATCACATCCGCGCCGAGGGCCGCTTGCGGTTGCATGTTGTGGATTGCCTCCACCTTGGCGGCATAGTGCCAGGGCCGATAGCGGCGGTGCATGCGGCGCAGCACGGCGTCGCTGCCCGATTGCAGCGGCAGATGCGCGTGCCGCGCTAGCCTCGGATGCGCTCCCTGTGCGTGACGTGCGAACAAAGCCAGCAACGCTGCGCTCCAATCCATCGGCTCCACGGAACTGATGCGCAGGCGCGGCAGAGTGGTCTCGTCCAAAATTGCCGCGACCAAATCGGCGAAGTCATCGACAGGATGCAGATCGCGCCCCCAACGACCGAGGTTGATGCCGGTGAGCACCATCTCCACGCCGCCTGCACCAGCAAAGCTGCGCACGGCGCGCAACACCTCCGTACGCGGCAGGGAACGGCTCGACCCGCGCGTCTCTGGGATCACGCAGAAGGTGCAGCGATTGCCGCAGCCCTCTTGAATCTTCAAGCTGGGTCGGGTGCGCCCCACGCGCGGATGCCACGCGGAGTCTTCCACCGCAACGCCGGACCAAAAGGGATGGTCTCCGGCGGCGGGCGCAGCATCGCTCAAGAAGCTGTGCGCGAAGATCGGCGCGTGCAGACCACCCGCACCCACAACACTTGCCGCAGTGGGAGCAGCGGCAATCACCGCGAGCGGAACAAAGTTCGCCAATGCGATGGGATATTGTCCCGCAGGCACGCTTGGCGTGGCGGCCCATCCCTGCGTGGCGATGGTGGCCGCGTGCTGCTTGTGGCTGTTGCCAACGACTGCGGAAACACCGGGGAGAGCGGCCAACTCCTGCGGCGCACGTTGCGCGTAACAGCCAGTGACAACGATGCGTGTTCCCGCCCGCCCGCGCTGCACTTTACGAATGTAGGCGCGCGCGTCGCGGTCGGCTTCCGCCGTCACGGTGCAAGTGTTCACGATGACCACGTCGGCCTCGCCCGGCGCATGCGCACGGCAGAGTCCCTGCTGCTCCAGTGCGTTGGCGATTGTGTCGCCGTCGGCCTGGCTGGTGCGGCAGCCGAAGTTTTCCACGTGGTATCCTGCCATGTCGTCAGTGTAGCAACGCAGGCGCAGCGAAAAATTTCGCACACTGCGCGCAGTCGGGCAGTCGGAGGTCTTCAAGATGCCAGCCATGCAGCGCCGCATACTTCTCGTGGATGATGAGGTCGCCATTCTGCTGGCGCTCAAGGCCATTTTGGAGATCAACGGCTTTGCCGTGGAGACGGCGGCCAGCGTGCGTGAGGCGAAAGCCAAGCTGCGCACCGCTACCTTTCACATGGTCATCTCCGATTTGCACATGGAGGACGATGCCTCTGGACTGGAAGTGCTGCGCGCCGCAAAAAAATCTGCGCATCCGCCCGCCGTTGCGCTGTTGACCGCCTATCCCGAAGCAGAAGAGGATTTGCGCAACGAAGGTGCCGACCAGATGCTGGTCAAGCCCATGAACACACGCGATCTGCTGCGGCAGATTGAGGTCATGCTGGTGCAGCATCAGGATGGACAAACGCACGCGGGCCATGTGCCTGCCTTGGCCGCCAGTGCGAAGACGCGAACCCAGACGCAGGCCAAGACGCGGACGCCAGCCACACGCAAGGGCCAGGGCCGCGTTACGCCGCGCAAATCCTCGGCTGCACAAGCTCGCTAATTTTCTCTCAACCTGCTTGCCAAGTCCGTACCGAGCGGGTTACTCTCGCCGTGCGGTTTTTTTTGATCCTCTTGTACGCCTGCCTCAGGTTGCTCCCATTCCATGCGCTGAGGTAGTTTCAGGATATGGATCCGCTTTGTCATCGCTGTGGAGATACCTTGGCGCGCGACGCAGCCTTTTGCGCGCAATGCGGCTCGCCACAATTGCGCTATACCGCGCAGGAAACCGATTTTCTTCCCGGCGCCAATGGCGAGGCCAGCCCCGCGCCGCAGGCGCAATCCATGCAAGGCAGTGGCGTGCTTTGGAAGCCAGCCATCCGCATTGCGCTCTGGGTCTCGCTGGGCGCGGGCGTACTCTCCGCAGTGTTGGCCGCGGCCAGCCTGCTTTGGATCATCGGCGGCGCAATTCTTGTCATCACGCTCTATCGCCGCTCCGTTCCCGGAGTGATGCTCCAGCCCAGTCAAGGCGCACGCATCGGCCTGCTGACGGGCACGATGACCGCTGCCGCTGCCATGGCCGGAAACACGCTGCTGCTGGTCACGCAACGCTTTGGCCTGCACCAGGGCAACCTGCTGGACGCTACCCTGAACAGCGCGATGCAACAAGCACTGGCCCGCGCAGCCACCGGGGCTGAAGCACAGGCGCAGATGGCCTCCACTCTGGCATTTTTGCTTTCACCGGAGGGACGCGCTGGCATGGTGCTGCTCGGCATGGGCTTCATCGCCTTCGTGATTCTGCTGCTCTCCGTGGTGGGCGGCGTGTTGGGCGTACAGATGTACCGCAACGGCAGCAAGCCGCAACCTACAGCGTAATTCGCAGCAAAAATCTGTTCCGGGCAAGCGCGTATTCCCTATCTGCGCAGCGCGCTTGCTCCGCGCGCCTTCGGCTCGTATCATCAAGCAGGAATGAGCCAGTCTACGCATACGCCCAGTCCCAACCCCACGCTGCGGGAAAAGGCCCGCCTGCTGTCTGCTTCTGAAATTGAGCGGACGCTGGTGCGCTTGGCCCATGAGATCGTCGAAAAAAATAATGGCAGCGCCAATCTTGGCCTCGTCGGTATCAAACGCCGCGGCGTTCCGCTGGCCCAACGGCTGGCCACGCTGATCGAAAAAATCGAAAAGCGCCCCATCGACGTGGGCACGCTCGACATCGAGTTCTACCGCGACGATCTTTCCACGCGCGGCGCGCGACCCATTGTGCACCCCGGAGCCATCGGCTTTGACGTCACCGGACGCACCATCATTCTGGTGGACGACGTGCTCTACACAGGCCGCACCGTGCGCGCTGCGCTCGATGCGCTCTTCGATCATGGCCGCCCACAGCGCGTGCAGTTGCTGGTGCTCATGGATCGCGGCCACCGCGAGCTGCCCATTGAGGCTACCTTCGTGGGCCGCATTGTGCAGACAACGGACGCAGAAATTATTGAAGTCAAGCTGGAAGAAATCGACAGCAAGGAACAAGTGCTGCTGGTTGAACGCACCGAAGCCTGAAGTCGCCGCGCTCCTCTGCGGCTAGAATTTTTGCAAGCATGAAGAAGAAATCGGCATCGCTCCGCACCGCTCAACCGCGCCCGCAGCGCGCTCGCGGAGCCTCTTCCAAAACAACGCGCGCATCCGTGCCAACTGCGCCGCACGCGCTGCCGCTGCACAAGGCTCCCATCCATCCTGGATCCATCCTCTCCAGCACGCAACTCACCGTGGAGGGCGTCAGCAAGATTCTCGCGCTGGCCAGTGATTTGGAATCCGAGGCCGTGCGCACGCGCGAACTCCGCCTGCACAAGCGCCGCGTCTCTCTGCTCTTTTACGAATCCAGCACGCGCACACGCACCTCGTTCGAGTTGGCCGCAAAGTCCCTCGGCGCGGATACCGTTCTGGTCAGCGCGCTTTCTTCCAGCATCGAGAAAGGCGAATCGCTCAAGGACACCGGCATCACGCTGCGCTCTCTCGGCGCAGAGTGCATCATCCTGCGCCACCCTTCGTCCGGCGCACCCTACCTGTTGGCGCAGGCCACTGGCCTGCCCATCTTGAACGCGGGCGACGGCATCCACGAGCATCCCTCACAAGCGCTGCTCGACCTGCGCACGATCCTCTATCGCTGCTTTGGCGCAAAACAAGCACGCAGTGTCACGGAAAAATCTCTGCGCGGCATGACCATCGCCATCGTCGGCGACATCTTTCACAGCCGCGTGGCGCGTTCGAATGCGCTACTCCTGCCCAAGCTCGGCGCACGCGTGCTTTTCTGCGGCCCGCAGCCACTTTTACCTGAACACGCAGCCGACATTGGGCCGGGCGTCTCCATCGAGCGCGACTTCGACCGCGCCCTGCAGCAGGCCGATGTGGTCATGATGCTGCGCGTGCAACAGGAGCGTTTGTCCGGGCTGCAACTTGACCTTGAAAACTACACGCGCCGCTATCAACTGGACGCCGCACGGCTGGCCGCGCAGGCACCACGCGCGCTGGTGCTGCACCCCGGCCCCATCATCCGCGGCATGGAGATTACCAGCGAGGTTGCTGATGGCCCGCAATCCGCGATTGAGGAACAGGTGCATCACGGTCTGGCCATTCGCATGGCGCTATTGACGCGCGCGTTGGAGACTCCAGCCACACCCAGCGCACGAAAGAAGACCCGGCGATGAGCAGCATTCTGATCCGTGGCGGGCATCTGATCGATCCCGCATCCAACCTCGACGCGCGCCGCGATCTGTTGCTGAGCGCAGGCCGTGTGGCTGCTGTCGATGCACCCGGCAAACTCGACGCACTGGCTGCGCGCGAGCACGCGGAGATTCTCAACGCCAAGGGCCTCATCGTGGCTCCCGGCTTGGTTGATATTCACGTTCACCTGCGCGAGCCGGGCCAAAGCCACAAAGAAACCATCGCCACAGGCACGGCGGCGGCGGCGGCAGGCGGATTCACCAGTGTTTGCGCCATGCCCAACACCACGCCGGTCAATGACTCCGCTGAGACCACGCGCTGGATGCAATCCCCAGATCGCGGCGCAGTCGTGCGCGTGTTTCCCATTGCAGCCGCCACACGCGGCAGCTTGGGCGAAGCGATCACAGAATACGGCGCGCTCAAGGCCGCCGGTGCCGTCGCTGTCAGCGATGATGGCAAGCCGATTCTGCACGACGCCATCATGCACCAGTCGCTGGCAGCAGCGGCGCGCGCAGGCTTGCCTGTCATTCAGCACGCCGAAGACACACGCCAGACGCAGGGCGCTACCATGAACGCTGGAGCCATGGCCTTTCGGCTGGGCCTGCGCGGTATGCCCGCCGAGGCGGAAAGCGGCATCGTCGAGCGCGACATTCAACTGCTGGCGGGCCTGCAAGACAGCCGCGCCCATCTGCATATTGCGCATCTCTCCACGGCCAAGGCACTGGAGGCCGTGCGCCGTGCCAATCGCAACGGCCTGCGCGTCACCTGCGAAGTCGCGCCGCATCACTTCGCGCTCACAGAGGAAGCCGTCGGCCAATATGACAGCCACGCCCGCATGAATCCACCGCTGCGCGTGCAGTCGGACCGCGCAGCGCTCATCCAAGGCTTGCTGGACGGATCCGTGGATGCCATCGCCACTGATCACGCGCCGCACTGCGTCCACGAAAAGGAGCAGGAGTTTGAGCGCACACCCAATGGGGTTTTGGGGTTGGAGACTGCGCTGGGACTCGCGCTGCAAGTGCTGCATCAAAAGCATTCCCTCCCGCTCAGTCGCGTCATCGCGCTGCTAAGCACGCAGCCCGCACAGTTGCTGCACCTCACCGGGCGCGGTTCGCTGGCCGTGGGTTCGTTCGCGGATGTTGTGCTCTTCGACGCCACCGCAACGTGGACCTACTGCGCCGCAGCATCCAAGTCCAAATCCCGCAACACTCCCTTCGACGGATGGACGCTGCCCGGCAAGGTGCACACAACCCTCAGCGAAGGCCACGTTGTCTATGAAGGAAATTCATAGATTTTCTTAGTACACATTTCAAAACTTCTGCTGCGATTGCTTGGAACATTACTTGTTTTCGAATCGCATAGTATTGTATTAAATCGTATACCTATGATTTGATACAGCGTTGATTTCCATTTATTTTTTTGACAGGAGATCAACCATACATGCCCGCTGTGCTTTCCAATCGAAAAGTTATTTCTTTGTTTATTTTTCTGCTCAGCGCAGCCGCGACTCTGCCTGCGCAGCAGGCACAACAGAGCTTCGTCGCCAACTGGCTAGGACGCGTCTCCAGCACGCAGGCCGCACAGCCACACTGGGTCACTCCCATTGTGTTGGTCACGCCACGCTTGGAACAAGAATTTCGTACCGACTTTGTACGCCAACTTGTGGCTGGCGGCCACCAAGTCTGGGTCTACGACAATGGCAAAGGGCTGGAACTGATTCCTGCTCGGCATATCGAGATGCTCTTCAACCTGCCACCCTATCAGCAACACGATGCTCCCAGCACACAAGATGGTCTCGGCGATGTCAGCTTTCTGATGAAATACCGCATTTTCGCTGCGAATGAGAAAAGCGGAAACTACATTTTGACCGCGTATATCGGCGGCAGCGTGCCAACGGGGACCTATAAGAACGGCGCGGCCAGCGCACAGGTGTTGCCCAGCATCGGCGGCGGCAAAGGTTGGAAGAATTTTGATTTGGAGTCTACGCTCGGCGGTACGCTGCCGGTGGACAGCACCCAGACCGTAGGCCGCTCAGTCATCTGGAACACCGTCGCACAGTACCGCACGCACAAGTTTTTCTGGCCAGAGTTGGAGTCGAATGCAACATATTTCTACGGTGGCCCGAATGATGGTAAGCGGCAGAATTTTTTGACGCCGGGCTTGATGTTGGGCCGCTTCCCCCTGCACAATCGCATCGGCGCAACCTTTGGCGCAGGTATGCAGATTGCAACCTCTCACGATCCTCTATACAACCACGCGTTGATCCTCACAGGACGCATTCCATTTTGACGCGCAAGACCCAGATTCCATGCCAATGGACTGTTTAACGTAGTTGGGTCCAACCACGCGCTTCTGTAATGACGCCGAAGAGGCCAAGCGCAGTCGCAACCATTCCAGAAGAGAGTGTAAGTAGGCGGTTGGCGGCACCGAAGGTTTGCGCAAAGGGTAACCAGGGCAAAGCCGCAGCGATGCCCAGTAATAAAATTCCACCGAGCAAGAGTAGGATCGAGGCCGGACGACGCCGGTAGAGTGCGAGGATGGAGGCTGGAAAGACAAGCACTCCGCCGCTGACGATCAAAATGACCTCAGCAACAGAGCCGCCGCGCAAGGATGTAAGCACGGCGACGGGAATATAAACGAGGCCGCCAAAGCCCCAGAGAATCCCCAAGGAAAAAAAGGTGAGACCCCAGAACCGGCGCAGACGCTGTTGCACGAAGGCATCTTGCGTTACGGAACTGGGGTCGGAATTCAAGCTAGACGGCTTCACTACAAATCTCTACCAAAGTCCCCAAGCGCGGCTGATGTAATCGCTCAGCGTCATCGTGACAAGCACCAGAAAGATGAACAAGCCTGAAGCTACCGTGAGCTTGAGCAGCTTGGAGCTGTAATGAATGTGCATAAAGAAGAGCACAACCAAGCACGCCTTGAAGCAGGCGATGGCCAGTGCGATGACAGGATTCAAAACGCCAAGATCAATGAAGGCCACCCATGTGGTGAGACCCGTGCAGATCATCAGCGCAAAGAAAACGGCCAAGTAAACCTTGGGGCCGACGACGTGATGTTCCTGATGCTCCAACTCCGTAGCTCCATGCTGGGACATTGCGTTGTACTCCTTCCGCGCAACCTGCCATGGCAGGCGCAATGTTATCTGTACCGGCTGATGAGGTAAAGCAGCGGGAACAGGAATATCCAAATGATGTCAACGAAGTGCCAGTACAGGCCAAAATTTTCAATCGTTGTCATGTGTCCATCGGTGTAGGCTCCGCCAAAGGCGCGCACGACGAGAATTAGCAAAATGGTGATGCCAATAATCATGTGCAGTGCGTGCATACCCGTCATAGCGAAGTAGAGCGAGAAGTAAACCTGCGTCTTCTCGGCCATGTCAGGAGCCAGTGCAACGGCCTTCGGGTTGGTCGGGTGCACAAATTGCTCGATGGAGAAGCTGGCACCGGGTACGTGATGCAGTTCGAACTTCTCGGCGTACTCTACGGACTTGATGCCCAAAAAGGCAATGCCTAGCACGATGGTCAAAATCAGGTACGTGATCAGGCTCTTTTTGCGGCGCATCTCCGCACTGTAAACGGCCATGGCCATCGTCAAACTGGAGCAAATGAGCACGACAGTGTTGATGGTTCCCAGCCAAATGTTGAGCGTGTTACAGCCGGCAACAAAGGCCGGATGGTACCAATTGCGGTAGACCAAGTAGGCCATGAACATGCCGCCGAAGAACATGACTTCGGTAAGCAGGAAGAGCCACATGCCAAAGCTGGCGGCATCGCGCTGCTGTTCGACCGTTTCGAAATGATGACGAAGGTGGGCAGGGTGCGCGTGCGCCTCTGCGAGGACTTCGCCGTTTCCAGTTGCAATCGCCGGGCTATCCAACGGTCTTCACCTCATGTTCGGTCTGATTTGCCAGCCACTCGTAGTCGTAGGCTTCGTGATCCACGATGGGCGTCTCCACAAAATTCTCCGTCAGCGGGGGCGATGTGATCTGCCACTCCAACCCAGTTGCCTGCCATGGATTGTTGCCTGCGATCTTGCCATACTTCAATGACCACGGCATGTAGAGCATGGGCAGCAAGTAGCCGACGGCAAGGATGGAAGCGCCTGCGGTGGAGAGCACATTGAGCACTTGAAACTCTGGCGGATACGAAGCGTAGCGGCGCGGCATGCCCAAGTATCCCAGCACAAACTGCGGGAAGAATGTGAAGATGAATCCGATGAAGGTGACCACTGCGGCCAGCTTCGAGATTGATTCTGGATACATGCGCCCGGTCATCTTCGGCCACCAGAAGTGCAGGCCGGCCAGGTAGGCCATCAACATGCCGCCGACCATGACAAAGTGGAAGTGCGCGACGATGAAGTAGGTTTCCGTCAGGTGCACATCCATGCCCATCGAACCAAGGAAGACGCCCGTCAAGCCACCGATGGTGAACAGGCCGAGGAAGCCGAAGGCGTACAGCATCGGCGTCTCAAAGGTGATGGAGCCTTTGTAGAGCGTTGCCGCCCAGTTGAAGATTTTGATTGCCGAGGGCACGGCCACGAGCATGGTCAGCAGTGAGAAGACCAAGGCCGAGTAGTTCGAAATGCCCATGATGAACATGTGGTGCGCCCAGACGAAGAAGCCGAAGATGGCGATGGCCACCGAGGAGAAGGCCACAGCCGTGTAGCCGAAGACGCGCTTGCGCGAGAAGGTGCTGATGACCTCAGAGATGACCGCCATGCCCGGCAGAATCATGATGTAAACAGCCGGATGCGAGTAGAACCAGAACAAATGCTGGAAGAGTAGCGGATCGCCGCCTTTGGTGGGGTCGAAGACGCCGATGCCGATCGTGCGCTCCAGCGCCACCAGCACCAGCGTAATGGCCAGCACCGGGGTGCCCAGCACCATCAGAATGGAGGCTGCATAGTGGCCCCAGACAAACAGCGGCAGGCGAAACCACGTCATGCCCGGCGCACGCATCCGATGAATGGTGACGATGAAGTTGAGGCCGGTCAGAATCGATGCAAAGCCCGCGATAAAGATGCCCAGCGCTGCCGTGACCACATGCGTGTTCAAGTAGTGCGTGGAGAGCGGCGTGGTGAAGGTCCAACCCGTGTCCACACCCCCAAGAATCATCGCAGCCAAAATGAACAAGCCGCCCGCGATGAACAGGTACCAACTCAGCAGGTTGATCTTGGGGAAGGCCAGATCCTTGGCTCCGATCATGATCGGGATCAGAAAGTTGCCCAGCGTGGCGGGCACCGACGGCACCAAGAACAAGAAGATCATCACAATGCCGTGCATGCTGAAGACCTTGTTGTAGGTATCCGGGGCCAGCAGGTCGGATCCGGGCGTCAAAAGCTGCAACCGGATCAACGATGCGAACGCTCCTCCGATGAAGAAGAAGAACGTAATCGAGAACAGGTAGAGCATGGCGATGCGCTTGTGATCACCGGTCAGCAGCCAGCTTTTCAGCGTGTGCTCCTGATTCAGATAATGCTTGCGCGGCAGTTGCGCCGTGCTCTGGTCGGGCAATTGAACGATGGTGTTTGTACTGCTCATGGCTTCACCCCTGCATGCGCCTCAGGCGCAGCTCCGTTGGTTTGGGTGGACGAAAGTTGCGTGGTGTTCAGCGTTTGCTGTACACGGTAGTTGGAGTGCAGTGTTTTGATGTACTCGACGAGATCAATCATGCCATCCTCGTTGATCTGGCCCTGATAAGTGGGCATGATCGGCGCGTAGCCCGCAGGCACGTGCTGGGATGGATTCAAAATGGCATCGCGCAGGTAGGCATCATCAACAACCGCAGTGGTGCCATCCTGCAAACGAATGCGGGAATCATACACCTGGGCGAGGTTCGGTCCGCGCGCAGCCGGATCGCCGGAGTGGCAGGCATTGCAACCCAAGCTGGCAAAGAGACGCTCGCCGTTTTGCGCCAGCGATGCGCCACTGGTGCTGCCCGCGGCCCAAGCTGCGTAGGCATCCGGCGTCATCGCCGTCACCCAGCCGATCATGCCGGAGTGCTCCGTGCCGCAGTACTGCGTGCAGAAGATGTGATAGCGGCCCGGCTGAGTCGCCTCAAACCAGACTGTGGTGTAGCGGCCTGGAATCGCTTCGCGCTTAACGCGGAAGTCGGGAATCGAAAAGCTATGAAAGACATCCTGCGAGATCATCGTGACCTGCACGGGACGGCCAATGGGAATGTGCAGCGCGTTGATCTCATGCTGGCCGCCGGGATGCTCGGCCTTCCACATCCACTGCTTGCCCACGACGTAGACCTGCATGGCGTTGGTCGGCGGATTGTAGATGCGGAAGTACAGCAGCGCACCCCAGATGAAGGCGATCAAAAACAGCCCCAGTGGGATCAGCGTCCACGTGGCTTCGAGCAACGTCGAGCCTTCGATCTGCGTGGCCTCTGGACTGCGCTCCTTGCGATAGCGCACAGAGAAGCCCACGACCAGAGCGCCGACCAGCACCAGTCCTATGATCGTGATGACGACCAAGAACAGGTAGAGCGCGTCCGCGTAGGGAGCGATGGTGGAAGCCTCCGGTGGAAACAGCGGGGAGGCCTTCATCCAATTCGTCAAAAACTGCCAAAGCACTGGACTAATATGCGACATTCTCGTTTATCCGTTCGCCTTCTTGACTGCGTTCATCGTTAACTGTTCGTCCTTGCCTGCCGAGCCGCGTGCGACCCGCCCGCCTGTTGCCGGGCACTGGCGATGGCATCCCGCCGGAACATGATCAGCATGTAGCTGCCCAGTGCCAGCACCGTCAAAATTCCGCCCAACTGCACAATGCGGGCGATCAGCAAACTGCGCCGCCCCGTATGCGGGTCATAGCGGTAGCAGTAGGTCAAAATCAACTCCACCGGCGAACCAATTCCGCCGCCAGCGGCCTTGCGCAACGCCTCGCTCATCTGCTTGGGTGGATACTCCACACCCAGGTAGTACTGCGCGATGCGCCCCTGCGCGGTGATGATGGCAATCGCGCTGGTATGCGCAAACTGCGTCATCTTTCCATCCGGCCCCGGCACGCGCACATAGCCGTAGCCCACTGCGTTCGTCAACGCTGCAATCGATGCAGCATCGCCAGTTAAAAAATGCCAACCGTAGGCCGTCTCCGGCTTACCGTAGCGCTTGACGTACAGCGCTTTTTGCTGCGCAGCCAACTCCGGCCCCTCACTGGGATCGATGCTTGCCACGATCACATCAAAATCCTTGCCCGGCGTCTGCGGCAACATCTCCAACGCGCCGGTCATGCCGTTCAACGCTTCCGAGCAGAGCAGCGGACACCTGTAATACACCAGCGCCAGCACTGCGGGCTTCTTGCCAAAGTAGCTGCCCAGGGCAACAGTCTGGCCGGTTTCATCCCGAAAGAGCGCCGTCAACGGCAGGCTGGCTCCCAAGTGTTGCTCGATGGTGGCCTTCTTGAGCACCTCCGGCAACTGATTGCTTGGTTCGCCCATGCTCTTTTCGCCAATGGGCGCAACCTGCGCCGCTGCCGAAAGAGCACAGATTGCCAACAGCCCTGCAAG
>JAJZCX010000339.1 GCA_021851625.1 Acidobacteriota bacterium
GGCAGGTTGTCTCGGCTGCGATCGGTCAGCGGGGTCAGCCCCCAGTTGGCCTCGATGAACTTCAGAATCGAAACGTGGTCGTTGTACTGGTGGGAGATGTGTCCCGACTGCGTGTAGCGTGAGACGACGATCATCGGAATGCGTGTGCCATCGCCGAAGAAATCCACCGGCTGAATGTAGCCGGAGTCATAGTAGCCGCCGCCCTCATCCACCGTGATGAAGATGGCCGTGTCGCGCCACAGCTTCGGGTTGGCCTGCACGCCATCGACGATCTTTTTCACGAAGCCCTCAAACAAATCCAGTTTGGATGAGGAGGGGTGTCCATCGACATAGCCGCTGGGCTTGACGAAAGAGACCGCGGGCAGCGTTCCGTTTTGCAGGTCCGCATACAGATCGACCGTGTCTTGCAGATGCGCATTGCGCACAGCCGCGTTGGTCATGATCGACGTGGAGTACTGAAAGAAGTTGCAGATGTTGCAGTAGGCATCGGCTGGATTGAGATAGTACGGATCATTTTTGTAAATGTTCCACTGGTCGCCGTAATACTTCCACGAGATATTTTTGGCCAGCAGAGCATCGCCAATGTTGCGCACGGTCGAGGGTGGAATCGTGAAGACCGTGTTGTTTTTGCTGAAGTCTGTCGCGGCGTTGGCTCCGTTGCCGAAGTAGCCGGGGTTGTAGTTGTTCAGCAAGTAGTAGTGGTTGGCATCGCAGCGCGGATTCACCTTGTTCGACAACGAGCCAAGATAGCTGAGCACAGAGCTGGCACCCGGCGCATTGGGATCAGAACAATTGCTGTAGCTGCCACCACCATAGGAGGGCGATCCATAGGAGCCGCCACCGTAGCCGTCCTCGGAGTACCAGTTGTTGCTGGCCTGCTCAGCGTTGGGATTTTCGACCTCATCCACAATGCCCGCATTCGGCGAGCCTGCGGCGACCATCTGGTTATGCGGTGGCGCCATGGCGTTGCCATTGCCATCGCTGTACCAGAGCGCATCGCCCGTGCCCAGCATGATGTGGTTGGCACCCGTTCCGCCCATCACGCCTTGGTGGTAGTTGTCGCTCATCGCGTAGTTGTCGGCCAGAGATTTCAAATACGGAGCATCACCCTGCTGCACGTTGTAGAAGCCCATCGACGCGGAGCCTTCACCGGTGGTTTCTTCCGTGAAGGGCGAAGGAAGCGGCTTGCCGTTGGAGCCTGCGCCGATGGTGGTCTCCACCCACGGGAAGAGATCGGCCTTGCAGCCGCTGGGATTCCACTGCGTCGCGTAGGCCATGTTGCAGTCAGCCTGCTGCCACATCTGATAAAAGCGGTGGACTGGGCTGGCCGCGTAGGCGTCATAGGGAATGCCCGGCGTCAGTTGAAACGGACCCGGCGGCAAGTCGCTGCCGTTGGCGATGCGCGTATCCGGCACACCATGCTTCAGCCCGGTGCCGCCTGTGGTCAGGAATTGGTAGTACGCAGTAGGCAGACCCGTCTCCGCAGCCATGGCAGCGGACACAGTGGAAAAGAGAGGATGCGTTGGGCCACCCGCCAGCGGCGTGGGCAGCACGGGATCGATGGATTTGTTCATCGGGCTGACGGAGTAACCGTAGCTGGCCGCGTCCACTGCGGAGAACTGCGTGGCCAGTGCGTAGTTTGGCCCCGGCGTTCCATCGGCGTTGATGATGCGCTTGGACAACAGATTGTCGATCTTCTGCCCGTTCTTGGGCACGTAGGTGGCAAAAACATGGTCAAAGCTGCGATTTTCACCGATGATGACGATGACATGCTTGATTGGAGTGCGGGTGCGGTCATCGGTATCGTCGTGATCCCGGTGATCCTGTGCGCTTGCGGGTACGGCATGGGCCGCAAGCATCAGCAGCGCGGACAGCAGGGCCGCGTTGCTCTTCGAACAAAAACGATTCCACAACATGGGGATATCCTCCCGAGGGCTTGCGCCGTGTACGCAGTGCGCATGCGCACCGGCCACGGCGTGCACCCACTCTAGGGCCGCAGGGAAGAATCTCCGTTGAAGTGGATAAGAATTGCCGATGAATTTCTCGGCGAAGTTTTGGAAAAATTACTTTTGGATCGCATCCCACTGTGCATTGCAAAAGGCGTCGGTCATGCCGGCAATGTAATCTGCGATGACGCGCGGCGCGCCCTCTGCTGCAATCAGCGCGGCATGGCCCGCAGGCAGGAGTTCAGGTCGTTGCACCCAGTGCGCGAAGAGTCCGCCAATGATGGTGCGGGCCTGTTCGTGATCGCGCTGCATCTCCGGGGACTCATACAAATAGCGGAAGAGGTAGCGCTTGGCCTCGCGTCGCTGCGCCTCCATGCTCGGAGAAAATGCGGCCAGCCGCTGCGGACAGCGACGCACATCCTGCAAGCTGCGCACGCCTGCGGCCAGCGCGTTCGCGTGCGTGGTGGCGATTAAGTCCCCGGCCAGTGCATCCAGCATCCGCTTGATGGATTCGTGCAGGAGCAATTTTTCCGGCGTGTCGGCGTGTTGTGCGGCAAGCTGATCATAGAATCCGGCGAAGAGTGGAACCTGCGCGCGCACATGCTCCAAGTGCAGAATTCCGGCCTCGATACCGTCGTCGATGTCGGC
>JAJZCX010000340.1 GCA_021851625.1 Acidobacteriota bacterium
AGACCACCGTCACCATCACCAGCATCAACGACGTCAGCGGGTCGAGCATCCAGCCCAAGCGCAGCCACGTGTCGCCAATTTGCAGCCAGTTGTAGTTGGAGACTTCGAGCGTGGGCGTTCCTTGTCGCACATTCGTCCAGACATGCAAAAACGCCACGAGCGACAAGAGCAACGACGCACCCATCGCGCCGATGGCCAGCGTTTGCGCCAGCACGCGTCTGCGTTGTCGCAGCAGAGCGATCAGGCCCGCCGCCAACATCGGCAGCGCGGGGATCCACCAGAGAATGTGCACAATCGACATCATGCAGCTTTCTCAAATCCAAAAAATTCAAAATCCATTTCGAAATCGTTCGCAACCTGCGGATTCAAAAAAACATGCGCAAATTTTCCGTACATCGTTTACCCCCGCATCGCGTTCATTTGATCCACATCCGTCGTCCGCACGCGCCGCGCCACAGCAACCAAAATTCCCAGGCCCACGGCAGCCTCCGCCGCTGCCACTCCGATGGAGAAGAGCGCAAACAACACGCCGGTCATCCTCGCAGGATTCGGCCCATAGCGCCAAAACGCGATCAGATTCAGGTTGGCCGCATTCAACATCAACTCCATGCCCACCAACATTAAAATCGCGCTACGCCGCGTCAGCACACCAGCCAAGCCGATGGAAAACAGCAGCGCGGCCAACAATAAATATCCCGTTAAAGGATTCATGCGCCCGCCTCCCCATCGCGCATCGCCAGCAAGACCGCACCGATCAGCGCTACGGTCAACAGCAATCCAGCGACCTCCAGCGGCAAAACAAACCGGTGCAGCATGGCATCGCCAATGGCGTGCACGCCTGCATCGGATGGCTGCGCTGGAATGGGCAGCCGAGCCACTCCCCGCACCACCGCCCAGGCCAGCACGGCAAAAACACCACAAGCCAACAGCGCGCCCACGGCCCAATCCATCGCTGCTGCGGGGCGCGTGCTGTGCTCCACACCCTGCGTCAGCAGAATCACAAACGCGGCCAAAATCGCCACGGCTCCCGCGTACACAAAAATCTGAGCCAAGCCAACGAACTGCGCGCCCAACTGCAAATACACCGCGGCCAATCCAGCAAAGCCCACCACCAGCGCCAACACGCAATGAATCAAATTGCGCAGCACCATCGCAGCCAGCGCGCCCGCCACCGTGAACCCTGCGGCCACAAAAAATGAAAAACTCATGCGGCAATCCGAAGCATCGGCTTCGGCCTCCTCATTGCGTGGAGTATTGCTGCGCGCATTGTTTTGCCTGCAAACATCTTGGACAATCTCACTCCGCACTCACTCCGCAAAACGATAGGTACGCCGCGCCAACCCACCGCGCTGTTCCAGCCTGCGCCCCAGCAGCCAGTAGGCGGCCAACAATACCAGCGCACATCCCAGCCAGCGCAGCACACCCGGCGGAAGAAACTTCCACGCGCCCGCCACAAATAAATTGCACAACGTCATTGGCAGCAAAAATTCCCACGCAAAGCGCATCAGTTGATCCATGCGCAAGCGCGGCAGCGTGCCGCGAATCCAGATGAAACCTGCGATTAGCGCCAGCAGTTTGGCGAAGAACCAAATCCACGATGGAATCCACGTTAGAAATGCAAACGGTGCCGACCATCCACCGAGAAATAGCGTGATTCCCATCGCACTAATTGCAAACATGCCCAGATATTCCGCCAAAAAAAACATTGCAAATTTGAAGCCGGAGTATTCGATGTAATAGCCCGCGATGATCTCCGACTCGCCCTCAGGTAAATCGAAGGGCGAGCGATTGGACTCCGCCGTGGCCGCGATAAGGAACAGCGCAAAGCCGACCAGCCCCCACGGCGTCAGCACAAACCAATGCGGCCAGACGCCTGTATAGCCCGCTTGACGACGCACAATCTCCACCATCGACAACGACCCTGCGGCCATTACCGCGACCACGGCGGAGAGCACCAGCGGAATCTCATAGCTAATCATCTGCGCCAACGCGCGCATTGCGCCGAGCAGCGAATATTGACTGCGGCTGGACCAGCCAGCCATGAAGACGGCAATCTCCATCAACGATCCGGCGGCAAAAAAGTAGAGCACGCCCGCGCGCAACGGAGCTACCACCCACGTCCGGCTCACCGGCACCACGGCATAAACCAGAAACGCCGAGAGCACCATCAACACCGGCGCACAAAAATGTACCCAGCGATCCGCTGCTGCGGGCACCACGTCTTCTTTCGTCAGCGCCTTGATGCCGTCGGCCATCGGCTGCAACAATCCCCACGGCCCTGCGCGATTGGGCCCGTAGCGGTTCTGCATGCGTCCCAAGCCTTTGCGCTCCAGCAACGTCGTCACAGCAAAGAGCATGGGGAAAACCACCAGCACGGGAACAACCATCAGCAGCGCGTGGCCGATTGTGCTCGCGGCCAGCGCATGTATCCAAGTGAGGAGTTGCAATATGAAATTGCTCACGCCTGGCCCTCCGCGGATGCTGGGGCTGCGTTCGCAGGTGGCGTCGCGCTGGCGGCCTTGGCCTTCGCGGCCAACTTCTCGCGCTCGGCAGACAAAGCCGCATCGA
>JAJZCX010000341.1 GCA_021851625.1 Acidobacteriota bacterium
CGGGAATCTCAATGCCAGCCTTGCGGCAGGCCTCAATGAGCAGCGTGCCCGCGGGTGCGGTGATGGTTTTGCCGTCAACGATGAGCGTTACATCCGCCATGGTTCCAATCTCTTTCTGCGGCGCGTCGGTTCCACGCGCGAAAAACTTTTTTTAAGCCAGTACAGGCTCCAGCGCCTGTTTTTTCGCATAGGGGCAGGGCTTGCCGTTTAGATGATCTTCAAATTCCTGCCGAAACTTTTTAACAAACCCGATGGTCGGCATCGCCGCCGCATCGCCCAGCGGACAAAAGGTTTTGCCGAGCATGTTCTCCGCCAGGTAGCGAATGTTGTCGATGTCGCGCGCCTCGCCGCCACCGGCGTGGAAGCGCGTGAGCGTCTTCTTCAACCAATCCGTGCCTTCGCGGCAGGGAATGCACCAGCCGCAGCTTTCATGCTGGTAAAACTTGATGGTGCGCAGGGCAAACTCCACCATGCAGACGGTCTCATCCAACACAACCACGCCGCCGGAGCCGAGCATACTGCCCGCTTTGCCGACCTGATCGAAGTCGAGTCCGAGATCAATTTCGCTGGGCAAGAGCACAGGTGTGGACGATCCACCGGGCACGACGGCCTTCAACTGGCGTCCGCCGCGAATGCCACCGGCAACTTCATAGATGAGCTTCTTCAGGTTGTAGCCCATTGGCAATTCGTAGACGCCGGGGCGCTCGACATGGCCGCTGACGCCGAACAGACGCGTGCCGCCGTTGCGTTCGGAACCGATCTTGGCGTAGGCTTCGCCGCCCATGCGCAGCACGTGCGGCACGGTGGCGATGGTCTCCGCATTGTTGATGACGGTTGGCCCGCCATAGAGGCCGACCACGGCAGGGAAGGGTGGCTTGATGCGCGGAATGCCGCGCTTGCCTTCGAGCGATTCCATGAGCGCCGACTCTTCGCCCACTTCATACGCACCCGCACCGGTATGCGAGATGATGTCAAAGTCCAACTGCGAGCCAAAGATGCCTTTGCCTAAAAATCCCTTGGCGTAGGCGTCAGCGATGGCCTTTTCCATGATCGTGAGCAGATAGCGATACTCGCCGCGCAGATAGATGAAGCCAGTCTTCGCGCCAATGGCCAAGCCCGCGATGATGGTGCCTTCAATCACCGTGTGCGGATCGTGCAAGAAGATGAGGTGATCTTTGCAGGTTCCCGGCTCGCTCTCATCGCCGTTGACCAGAACATATTTGGGCCGCTCGGATTGCTTGGGAACGAAGGACCACTTCATGCCTGTGGGGAAGCCAGCGCCGCCGCGTCCGCGCAAGCTGGAAGCCTTCATCTCCGCGATGATCCAGTCCGCGCCTTTTTCCACCGCCATGCGTGCGGCTTGGTAGCCGTCGAGTTCGATGTAGCGGTCAATGTCGGTTGCGCCCTTGCCAAAACGGCTGGAGACGAGCTTGACCTCTTCGGGATGGGAAACAAGTGTCGGCATAGATTTCTTTGTGCTACTTTCCCGCCTGCTTGCGATATTGATCGAGCACGGCGTCCATCGCCTCGGGCGTCAGGTTGTCATGGAAGTCGTAGTTGACCTGCACGGCGGGCGCCCAGCAACAGGCTCCAATGCACTCGACCTCTTCGAGAGAGAAGACGCCGTCGGGCGTGGTCTGCTTGTGGCCGACGCCAAGTTTATTTTTGCAATGCTCGAAGAGTTCCTGGCCACCGCGCAACATGCAGCTAATGTTCGTGCAGACCTGCACGTGATATTTGCCGACAGGAGCCGTGCGCAGCATGGAGTAGTAGCTGAGCACGTTGCGCACGTCAAGTTCGGTGATGCCGATGCGCTGTGCGATTTCGCTGATGGCTGCGTCCGTCAAATAGCCCAGTTCGTCTTGCGCGTAGAGCAGCATGGGAACCAGCGCCGAGCGCCGCACCGGATATAGCGTGACCAGCTTGTCCAAGCGCGCGGCCAACTCTGGCGAAAATAGGGTTGCGGTTGTTGCCGTCATGCGCGCCTCTCCATTTCCTGCATGTGCCGCAATTGCAACTCCACGGCGGCGTCCATTTCGAGTGGCTGCTCGCTGATGTCCACGCGCAAGCGGCCCTCCTCGGTAAATTCGTACAGGCCATTTCTGTCCCCGGCCTTGATGCGCGCTGGGGAGAACTTCCACATGCCCGTTCCCATTGAGTCGGGCGCGTGCCAGTGAAAAACACCGGCCACGTTCCGAATGGAGATCGTATCGGCGTCGATGTTCGAGACGGCCCAGTTCCTTTGCGGCTCTGCCACGGCGTACATGGCCACATGCGAGGCAACCAACGCGCGCAGTGAGGTCCACATCTCAGCAGCCAGCATGGAATTGGGTATCGTCAGCATAGCCGTACTCACCGATCAATCTCTCCGAGAACAATGTCAATCGAGCCGATGACGGCCACGACATCGGCCAGCAAACGGCCCAAACACATCCGCTCCAGCGCCTGCAATGTGGCATACGTTGGGTTGCGCATGTGCACGCGATGCGGCTTGGCCGTGCCATCGCTGACCACAAAGTAGCCCATCTCACCGCGGGGCGATTCGATGCCTTG
>JAJZCX010000006.1 GCA_021851625.1 Acidobacteriota bacterium
TGATGGGGATGCAGTTTTAAGCAGGATTTTTTACGGAAATCGTGGAAGCAAGCAGGCAACGTAAGACGCAAATGGGAAGGAAGCGGCGATGAGTGAGATCAAGACCGAAGCACAGTCCGCTGCATCCACTTCTCTGGTGGCGCGCGTGGAGCAGTCGATCGATGGCGGCGCACGCGCAGTGCAGGATCGGCTAAAGTCCTACACCAGCCGTCAGAAGATGGGCATGGCGCTCTCGCTTACGGTTTTGCTGGGCGTGGTTGGCGGCATCTTTTATCTCATCTTCAAGCCAGACATGCGCGTGTTGCTGAGCGGCCTGACGGTGCAGGATGCGCAACAAGTGGAGCAAGAGCTGAACGCTGCGGGCATCTCCTATGAGGTTTCTCCCGATGGCACCAGCATTCGCGTCTCTGCCGGTTCGCTCAACAAGGCACGGTTGGAGATTGCTGGCAAAGGTCTGCCATCCAGCGGGCGTTTGGGTTTTTCCATCTTTGATAAACCGAACTGGGTTGGCTCGGAGTTTGATGAGCGCGTGAACTACCAGCGTGCACTTGAAGGCGAGTTGGAGCAGACCATCGGTTCGCTCGATGCCGTGCAATCGGCGCGGGTGCATATTGTGCTGCCGCACGACTCTCTTTTCACCGATGAGCAGCGAGCAGCCAAGGCCAGCGTGATGCTGAAGCTGCGTCGTCGCTTGAGTGACGATGAGGCTGCTTCCATTCGCAATTTAGTCGCAGGAGCAGTGGACACATTACGTCCCGATCAAGTAACGCTGGTCGATGCCGATGGCCGTCAGCAGCTTGGACCGAAGAGCGCGGAGGCGCAGCAGGTGGCCTATGAACAGGCGCTGACGGACAAGCTAATGGCCACGCTGGAACCGATTGCGGGCGAGGGCAATGTGCGCGCTTCGGTGACGGCGGACTTTGACAACGGCAGTGAGGACGATCTGGATGAGGTCTATGATCCGGCGCGCGTGGCCACTACGGAGACGCAGCGCACGGATGCCAACTCCGGCGGGCAGACGGTGCCTGCGGGCGTGCCGGGAACGGCCAGCAACGCTCCGAATGTAAAAACACCCGTCTATCCGCAACAGACTTCGCCGCCACAAAGTACGCATCAGGAGAGCGATAGCTACGCCGTTTCCAAGCATGTGCATCATCGCATCCAAGGGCCGGGCAGTGTGCGCAGAATTACGGCAGCGATTCTCATCAACGATCGCGCCGTATCTGCCGCCAAGGGCAAGAGCATCGTCTGGCAACCGCGCTCGCCGGAGGAATTGCATCAATTGCAATTGCTGGCGCAGGCCGCAATCGGCCTAAATGCGCAACGTGGCGATGTGGTGACGGTGGAGAACATGAGCTTCCTGAGCAATGAGGGTGAGCCGCAGCCGGGCACGATGACGCGCCTTCTCAATCAGGCCGGAGGCCCGGCGGTGGCGCTGCGCTACGCGCTGCTGAGTTTAGCTTTTGTGCTGGCGCTGTTCTTGATCGTGCGCCCGGTACTGAAGCTGATGCGCCAGTGGACCAAGCCGGTGGTGCAGACGCTGGCCATGGACGCGAGTGGCCAAATGGTCGCATTGCCCGTGGCCCACGCTGCCGCAGGCGGTGGGGAGCCGCTGCTCGACCAGACGCATAATTTGGCCGCAGAGCGGCAACAGGCGCGCGCACAACTGCTCTTCGACAACGTGGCGGGCTATGTGCGCAAGGAGCCGGTGCAAAGTTCGCGCCTACTGCAAAGCTGGCTGCATACATCAGGTTTGTAAGGCTGTGCGAAGGTGCGTTGCAGATTGTTGAACGGAGACATGGAGAGAGACGATGGCGACCGCAGCACCGTTACCCGCTGAGCACAATGCTCCGCCGATGCTACCGGCGGAGTCCACGCCCGTGCCTGCCAAGCACAAAGCCATCGAGCGCATGGCACCGATTCGCAAGGCGGCGATCTTGATGATTACGCTGGGGGATGAGCTGGCGCGCACGCTGTATCCGCATTTGTCTGAAATAGAATTGCAGCGCCTGACCGAGGAGATTGCCAGCGTGCGCGATGTGCCGCCAGAGGCGGCGATAGATATCCTCGAAGAATTTTACGAGTTGGTGGAAACGCAGCAGTACATGGTGCACGGCGGCATTGAGTACGCCACAAAATTATTGGTGGACAGCTTGGGCAAGCAGCGCGCAGAGGATCTGCTCAACCAGGTCAAGCGAGCGCAAGAGGCCACGCACGGCGATCTGGCCATGCTGCAAAAAGTCGATCCGCAACAGCTCAGCAAGTTTCTTGAAGGCGAGCATCCGCAGACCGTGGCCTTGGTGCTGGCGCATTTGGACCCCAAGCGCGCCTCGCAAGTTTTGCAGCAGTTGGCCGATGGCCAGCGTGTAGACTCCGTGCGTCGTTTGGCGGAGATGCAACAGTTTTCGCCGGAGATGGCGCAGAAGGTGGCACTGGTGTTGCACAAGCGGTTGGAGTCGCTGGGCGACATGGGCCGCAAATCCTACTCCGGCTTCAAGGCTGTGGCTGATCTACTCAATCGGCTGGATACTCCGTCGGCCAAGGCGATCTTGGAGCACATCGAGGCCGATAATCCCAAGTTGGCGATTAGCATTCGCAACCTGATGTTCACCTTTGAAGACCTCATCACGGTTCCGGCCAACAGTATTCGGGAACTGGTTGGACAGGTGGACAAGAAGCTACTGGCCACAGCGCTCAAAGGAGCCAACGACGAATTGAAGGCGCATCTGTTCAAGGCGCTTAGTTCCCGTGCCGTGGAGATGTTGCAAGAGGATATGGAGGTGATGGGGCCGATGCGCGTGCGCGATGTGGCTGTGGCGCAGCAGGAGATGTTGGGCTTGGCGCGCAAGCTGGAGGCCGAAGGCAAATTGGTCTTGATGAGCGAGAAGGAAGACGACTTCATGGTGTAAGCGATTGCGAAATGTGCAAGACTGGAACACGTTTTGCTTGCAAAAAACGCTGGAAAAAATATGGGAACAGTTCATTCCCCGAAACTATAGGAGCAGTCCCCCATGGCGCAGAATGGTTTCACTCCCGATCCGCTGCAAGACACAACGCATACAAATGGTCATGCCGCGGAGGTCACCGCGGCGCACAGTTCCACGCCTGTGGCGCGTTTGGAGTATCGCCATCCGGGCGCATCCGCCCCCCAGAAGCAGAACAAGAATGGCAATGGTCATGGCGCGCACATGCAACCAACGCACGCCCAGTCCTCGACTCAGCCCTTGATGGAGCCTTGGCAATATGCAGCACACCCCGCTGCCGGTGCCACGACCGATTCTCACGCAGCCGACGCAGCCGCAGTGGCCGCGGTAGAGCAACAATTGCAGCAGGAGCATGCATTCTTTGAACAGCGTCTGGCTGCGCAGGCCGCTGAGTCGGCTCGTGCAATTGCAGCCGCGCGTGAAGAAGGTCAACGCGAGGGCCGCCACGCCGCCGCCGCTGAATTTGAACAGGAGCGCGTGCAAATGCGCCAACAAATTGCACAAGCACTCGAAGCCTTTCGCCAGCAGCGCGAGCGCTACTTCCATTCTGTGGAGCGCGAGGTGGTGCGGTTGGCGTTGGCCGTGGCTGCGCGCATTCTGCATCGGCAGGCGCAGATGGATCCCTTGTTCCTTGCCGGAGCCGTGCGTGTGGCACTGGAAAAACTTTCCGATACAACCGGTGTGACGGTGCGTGTGGCTCCGGCGCAGGTGCTGGCCTGGCAGGAGATGTTTCGCTTGCACGGTGGTGTGCGCATGCAGCCGGAGGTGCTCGGAGATTTGAATTTGAGCGCGGGCGAATGCATTTTGGAGACACGACTGGGTACGGTCGAACTCGGTGTGAAAGCGCAGCTTGAAGAAATTGAAAAAGGATTCTTCGATCTGCTGCACCATCATCCAGCGGCACCCGACCGCAAGTTGGAACGCGGGATGAGTCGCGGGCCGGAGCGTGCATCGGCCACGCCGGGCGCGGGCAGCAAAGGAGCACCCTCCGCTGCGTAAGCTGGATGGAGTCCGCACGGCGGTTCGGTTGTGCAGTAAAGCGCGGAACGCAGTCAAGCTGTGCGGTGTAGAAATGAGCAGGCAATGGATCAGGGCTTTCTCTCCGATGCGGTGCGCGTGGCGCCGGTGACGGCAGCGGGCACGACTGTCTCTGGTGCGCCTGGCGATGCGCGCCATGCGCCAGTTCGTCCGCTTGTAGCCTCGGAAGCAGAAACAGAACCCACGCCACAGCCCACGCTACAAGAGGATATTTGGGAGCCGCACCGCGAAGACGATACCAACAGTTCGACGCAAGAAGAACCAAGCTACGCCGGCATACTTACTTCGAGCATTTTTGCAACGAATGCCGATGCGGACACGGACGCCGACAGCGCCGACACAGCCAACGAATCGGAAGAGGACTTCGATCCTGCGCAGGCGATGCTGCGCGCCTACTTTCATCGCTTGGAGAACCGGCCTGCGTGGCGCTGGCACGGACATGTCATCGAAGCCACCGGACAGAGCATCGAGTCCGAGGGGCCATTCTGTTCTGTTGGCGAGTGCTGCGAAATTTTTGACAGCGAGGGCCATCGTCATCGCGGCGAGGTTATCGGCTTTCGCGGCTCCCATGTTTTGTCAATGACGCTCGACGCGCCGGACGGCATTCGCTACGGCGACGCCGTGGCTGCGTTGGGTGAGACGCCGCGCATGAACATGGGGCCGGGTTTGCTAGGGCGCGTGTTGGATGCGCTGGGGCAACCGCTCGATGGCGAGCCACCGCCACACGCCGAAGAGAGTTGGCCGCTGGAAAGTCTGATTCCGCAGCCGATGGATCGCGTGCCCATCACCACACCGCTCGGCACGGGGCTGCGCGTGCTGGATGGCTTGTTGACCGTGGGACGCGGGCAGCGCGTGGGAATTTTCGGCGGCTCCGGCGTGGGCAAAAGCACACTGATCGGCATGATGACGCGCTACACCGCCGCCGACCTGACCGTGGTGGGGCTGGTTGGTGAGCGTGGCCGCGAGGTGCGCGAATTTCTCGAAGACAATCTCGGCACGGAGGGCCGCGCGCGCTCGGTGGTGTTGGTTTCCACATCGGATCAGTCGCCGCTGATGCGTATGCGTGCAGCGCAGGCGGCCACCGCTGTGGCGGAGTATTACGCCGCGCAGGGCAAGCATGTGCTGCTGGTGCTGGATTCATTGACGCGCTACGCCATGGCCGCGCGCGAAGTGGGCTTGGCCGCGGGCGAGCCGCCTACCTCACGTGGATACACGCCTTCCGTATTTCGAAAATTGGCGCGACTCATCGAGCGTGCGGGTCAGTTCAACAGCGGCAGCATCACCGCGTTCTACACCGTGCTGATGGAGGGCGATGATCTAAATGATCCTCTGGTCGATGCAGCGCGCTCGTTGCTCGACGGCCACATTGTGCTTTCACGCGCGATGGCCGGGGAGGGATGGTATCCACCGGTCAGTGTGCTGGATTCGATCAGCCGCCTGATGCCCGCCGTGACCACACCAGCGCATCGCGAGCGCGCAAGCCTGGTGCGACGATTGCTGGCCGCCTACGCGCGCTCCGAGGATTTGGTGCGCATTGGCGCCTACAAGCCGGGAGCTGATCCAGAATTGGATCGCGCCCTGGCCGCGCGTCCCCATCTGCGCAAGTATACGGAGCAGACACCGCAGGAGCGCTTGACGCTGGACGCAGCCGTGGCGCAGATGCAGGCGTTGCCGCTGTGATGCACTTGCAAAAACTTCGGAGAGTTTCATGAGCCGCTCCCTGAAAAGAATTCTGCGCATTCGACGCCTGGCAGAAGAGCAGGCCCGGCTGGAGTTGGAGCGGGAGACGCAGCGTCTGCGCCAAGCGCAGTCGGCGCGGCTGCACATGGCCGCGCAGGTGCATGAACAGCGCGAACAACTCACGCAAAGTTTTACGCAAGAGCCGTCCACGACAGCGAGGCAGCCGCACAGTTGGACGCAGGAAAGCGATTGGCTGCTGGCCGAAGCGACGCTGGAGTTTTCCAGTTGGAGCCGAATGCAATTGGAACAGTGGTGTATCCAAGAGGCTGAGCGCGTGGCTCCGCTGGCGGCGGCATACACAGAAAGACGCAAAGAGTTGCACCAAGTGGAGCGATTGGTCGAGCGGCAAAATGCTGCCGATCGCACTGCGCTCGACCGCCGCGAGCAGGCTGAGGCCGACAGTTGGTTTCAGATTGAAACCGAACGCAGACGCCGCCGCGCACGCAGCGAGAGTACATCGGCAGTGAATGCCAACGCCATGCGGACTGGAAGCGATTTCTAAACGGCAATTTATCCATTTCCAAGGGAAAGGCCGCCACTCTGGCCCTTCACCTGCAAATTCCTTCGCTGAGAGGGAGAGTTCCTTGCAGGCGCTACCTGAGATCGCACTTCCAACCGCACCGCCCGCCGCGCCGATGTCCGCGCCGAGCTTGGCCTCGTCCTCGAACGGAGCCTCGATGGGCATGAGCGCTGCTGCTGGTGGCAATGCAGGCGCGCCGCCCAGCTTTGCCGATGCCATGCAGCAACAGATGCATCCGGCGACCGCGCCCAGTACGGCTACAACCGCATCTGCGGTGAACAAACCTGTTGTGGCCTCCAAGATTCCGGTTGCCACGCAGCCAACGCCTCCCGCGCAGAGCCAGAAAACACCAGCGGCGGCGCAGAGGGCCGGCAATCCAGTTGCAACGAATACCAAGACAGCGAGTTCCTCGACCACGCAAGACCCAACCAGTGCAAGTGGGGCGGCGAGGAGCGCATCCACCAACGCACAGCCAGCCAATGTAGATGTCGCCTCTGCACAGAATACAAATGAAAATTCTGCGAGCGGAGTCGTTGCTGCAACTGCGCAGCCGGTTGGTGTGGTGGCAACATTGGTGTCCTCCACTCCGAGCACGACCGCAGTCGCCGATAGCGTCGCAGCCGCAACTACTCCCCCAAATTCTTCAGGCACAACGTCGGGCGCGTCGTCCTTTGATCGTAGTAAGGGCAAACCAACTGGAACACAGACAACTGTGGGATTCGGCAGCGGGGTTGCATCGAACGCAGCGACCCGTGTCGTTGCAGCCAGCGTCCCCGTGTCTGTGCCGACGGCGAATGTCGCGCCAGCCAATGGTCCGACTACGATTGGATCAAATTTTTCGCGAGGAAGTGCAACGGGAGCGGTGAGCGCCATCGCCAACCGCACGCAGTCCACAGAAGCGCAGAGTTCAAGCACGATCCTGACACCAGCCGCAGCACAAATCGGTGCACAGGCCAACACACTGGCGGGGCAAACCACTGCGCAGGCGCAGACGATTCCACCCAACAACGCAGCGGTCGCAACGAGCGCAGCCATCCACACAAATCCATCCGTAAAGGTTGCGCCCGCGCCCGCGACGCAAGATATGGGCGCAACGCAAGCAGCGCCAAGCAAGAACACAGTGAATAGCGTGGGTGTCGCGGCGCAGAGTCCGTCAGCGGATGGCAGCGCTACTCCTGGAGCAACCAACGCACAGGTAGGAAATGTTGCTACCAACGCTGTGGCCAGCGGTGGGAACAGTTCAACGAGCACGGCTTCAGATGCGACCGGACAGATTCCATCCACACAAAATCCAACTGCGCAGAATCAGAATCCTCAAAATCAAAATGCAGGCGCTGCGACGCCGAGTCTCTCCACTTCGACGACGACCCAGTTTTCAACTGCTGTATCTGCCAGCCCCGCGACTCCTCATGCAGCCAATCCCAGCACGGCAGTGAGCACGACGTTGACGATGGGCGCGGCAAACGCGTCCATCGTTTCCAACACGGCGCAGAGCACAACAGGAGCGGGTGCAACGCAGGCCCATGCTCTGCCCGTCGTTGGAGCGACCACCCCAAATCTGGCCGGCGCACCCGGAGTTAGCACGCAAGCCTATGCGCCCTCTGCGGCCTTTGCCGCACTCGATCACGCGCCGGTGGATGCAAGCCGTTTGCTGCACGTCACGCCGAATCAATTGGCTATTGGCGTCAGCGATCCGCAACTGGGATGGTTGGAGGTGCGCGCCGATCGCGTGTCTGGACAGATCTCCGCATCCATCGCGCCAGATTCCACGGCGGCGCATGCGGTGTTGGCCGCCTCATTACCCGCGATGACCAGTTATCTACAGGAGCAGCGGGCGGGCGTGCAGAATCTTGCCGTCTTCAATCCTTGGGCGCAGAGCGCGGGCCACAGTGCTGGACAGGGCCAGGCTCAGCATCAGACGCAAAATGGCGCACAAAGCGGAACACAGTCGAGCGGCCAGAGTGGGCCGGGAAATTCTTTATCTGGCGTGCAAGCCGTGGGTACAGGCGCGTCACTGGCGGCTTGGGGAGCGGGCTTGGCGACCAATGTTCCCAACTCCGCGCTGGATGGTCATCAGGTGAACGTACATATATAGGTACACGCAGAACGAAGTTTGGGCGGAGGCGCAGCGGCGTCTCAGAAGGGAAGAGAGCAATGCAGAGTGCCATGTTGACATCGCTGTTTTCGCAGCAGACCACGGGGGCAACGATTGCAGCGCGCGGCCAGAGGATGATGGCTGCTGCGACCAGCAGTTCCAGCGGGACGAGTGGTTCAGGCGGCGCGAATTCATCCTCGGGCGGTGCGACGATTACGGCGAATGATTTTCTCTCGCTACTGGTGACCGAGATTCAGAATCAGGATCCGACGACGCAGACCGATCCCATGCAGTACATCACGCAGCTTGTCGATGTGAACAGCTTGGAGCAGTTGGTGCAGATCAATCAGGAGTTGACGCCCAGCTCTGGGACTTCCGGCACTTCCGGTACAGGCGGCACAGGCTCCTCCTCCACGGGCGCGGCGCAGGCCGGTTCGCCCCTGCAGGCAGCGGTAAGCAGCACGGGCAGTGCTAACTCCGCTGCGTCCTTGTTGTCACCGGCGGCGCAGGCTACTGGCCTCGCACAGTCGGGCGCAGCCTCATCACTATTGCCCTTGGGCAGTCACAGCGCCATCAGTTCCTCCGCCGTGCAGGCGGTGGCGCAGGCACTGGGCGGCCATGCGGCTACCGCATCCGCTGCATCGCCCGCGCATGTTGCCATACAGCCGGAGGTGCTGCGGGCCATTCAAATGTCCATCCCCGGCGCGCATTTGAGCGGCTTGGGAACCCCGGCGGCCAACGTGCCGCTGCCCACATCCCCGCCTACGGGCGGAGCAGCAGGAGGCCATCGATAGAGCTTTGGCCTCTGCGCAGCGGGTCGAAGCGAACTTCGGCCCAGCCTCCCGGCCAAGTGATTGGCAGAAAAATTCGGGAGATCCCAGATTTCTCATCTTCAATTAGGAGAATGTTATGGCATCCTTTTCCATTCCACTGACGGGCCTTGAGGCCGATTCGACGGCGCTCAATACCATCGCCAACAATTTGTCGAACATGAACACGACGGCCTTCAAGTCGCAGACGACCTCGTTTGAAGATTTGTTTTATCAGCAGGTCGGCTCCTCCGGTTCCGGCGATCCGGTGCTCTCCGGCCAAGGCGTCAAGGTCTCGGCCAACAGCACGGACTACACACAGGGCAGCGTCAACTCCACCGGTGTGGCCAGCGATGTGGCTCTTACCGGCAATGGATTTTTTGTCATCAACAACGGCGGCACGCAGGAGTACACACGCGCAGGAAACTTCCAGACGAATCAGAACGGCAATCTGATTACGAGCGACGGCATGTCCGTGATGGGCTATCCGGCGACCAATGGCGTGGTGAATACGAATGCGCCGCTGGCCGCGATTCAGATTCCGGTCGGCGCAACGGAGAATCCCAATCCAACCAGCCAGTTCACGCTGAATATGAACTTGAACTCCAGCACCATTCCGGGCACTACGGTTCCCGCACAGGTGACGGTTTACGATTCGCTCGGCAACAGCCACGTGGCCACGGTGAACTTTACGCAGTCCACAACGGCGCTGACCGGTGCGAATGCCGCTTACGCCGCTGGTCCGCCGTCCACGTACACATACACGGCAGCCTCGGCCTCGGATCCAATTACCTCGGCGACCAACTCGATCACGCTGGGCACGACGACGCCAACCAACGTCGCCATTCCCAACACTGGACAGACGCTGACGCAGTTGGCTGCCACCATCAATGCGGCTAGCATTCCCGGCGTAACGGCCGCAGTGGGCGGCGGCGGCACCACGCTGACCATCACCGGCGCAGCGGGCAATCCGCTGTCGGCCACCGTGCCAGCACTGACACAGGTAAATCCAAACGTGTGGAACTACTCCATTGGATTGCCTTCGAGCGACTACACCGGCGCAACGACCAACACCACAGGTACGCTCACCTTCAACAGCAGTGGCCAGTTGATCTCGCCTGCATCGAATGTAAGCGCCATCAGCTTTGCTGGAATGACCGATGGGGCCAAGAACATGGACTTTTCTTGGAACCTATACAACGCCGCAGGCAACCCGCTGGTGACACAGGTGGCTGCGGGATCCTCGGTGGCCAGCACCTCGCAGGATGGCTACGCCAGCGGCACCTATCAGAGCTTCAATATCGGTGCCGATGGCACCGTCTCCGTCAAATTCTCCAATAGCCAAACGCAGGCCGTTGGGCAGTTGGCCATTGCCACAGTGAACAACGAGCAGGGCTTGCAACAGATGGGCGGCACCAACTACATCAGCACGCTGGCCAGCGGTCAGGCCACGGTGGGTGTGGCGGGTTCGAGCGGTCGCGGCACGATTCAGGGCGGAGCGCTCGAACAGTCGAACGTCAACATTTCGAGCGAGTTCTCTGACCTGATCGTCGCGCAAAGCGCCTATCAGGCCAACGCCAAGTCGATCACCACCTTTGACACAATCGAGCAGTCCACGATCAACATGATTCAGTAAGCCGCATTTCTCCGGCTGCATCGTCTGCCAGGGAGCCAACCGCTCCACGGGCAGGCGGCAGCCGGAATCTTTTCCCGTTTGAGGATTTTCTAATCTTGACTCCCTTCCTTCGGTCTCTCTGCTGCACGGTACTTCCGTGCTATGGCGACGAAACCCACCATCCTCAAATCTCCCAACGCAAGCGGTACAAGCGGTGCCCCTAACCCTGCGGCGAACGCAGCTCCGGCGCAGGCTCCAACCCCAAGCTCCGGCGGCATGTTGCGCTGGATTTTGATCGGCGCTGGCAGCCTTGTCTTGCTGGGCGCACTCGGCATCGGCGGCTGGCTGTTTTTGCACAAGCACGCGCATGGTGCCGCAGCGTCCGCCAAAGCTGCGCCAGCCAAGACTGAGAAGCCCACGGCTCCGCCGGTCACCGTCGAGATGGCGATGGAGCCATTCGTGGTGAACCTGGCCGATGCGGGCGGCCACTCCTATGCGCGCGTCGGGCTGACGCTAAGTCTGCTGGTTCCCGCAGAGGCCAAAAAGGGCGAAGAGCAGCAGGCTGCGCCCGACACGGGAGCACTGCGCGATCTGGCCCGCGACACCATCATTACCGTCATCAGCCAGGAACAATCGGCGGACTTGTTGGCCGCTGGCGGCAAAGACCGGCTGAAGCAGCAACTCAAACAAGCGCTCCAAGCACGCGATCCCCGCTTGCAGGTGGCGGATATCTACATCACGGAATTTTTGGTGCAGTCCTAAAACTGGGCTGCGCAGATTTGTATGGGGACATCAGCAAGGCGCGAGGTGCGCAATGGAAAGCGGAGACAGGCAGCAGACGCAAATGCCGGGTATGGCGGGTATGGCGGGTATGGGCGTGGCCGGAGTGTTAGAGCCAGGCGAACCCTTTGCAAGCGAACTCAATGCAGCAAGTGATGCGCGCGGTGACGACGCGCAGTCTGCGCACGAGCACCGTGTTGCCGAGAACGGAGGCGCGTATCCTGAGTGGCCGGTGCTGGACTGGCTGCCCATCGTTTTGCAGGTGGGCCTGCCCGTGCCCAACTTTCGTGTACGCGATCTGCTGTCGCTCGAATCTGGATCGCTGGTCGTCACCAAGTGGCCGAATGGCGACGATCTGCCGCTCTCCGCAGGCAGTGTGCAACTGGCTTGGGTGGATATGGAAACCGTTGAACAACAAATGGCCGTGCGCCTGACGCGGCTGATCTGACGCTGTGAAACAGCCAGATGGAAGGCAGAGGAGGCATACGATGCCGAGCGCATGGACATGGAATCCGCAGACAAGCGTGCAGGCAACGTCGCCCTCGCTTCCCGTGACAACCACAACGCGGCCTGAGACAGAGTTGCGCGGTGCGCAGCAGCGATCCGCAACGCAGGCAGCCAATGCGAAGTCACGAGCGCAGACTCATTCCGTCGGACTGCGCCCCAACACGTTGCGCGAGCGCATCAGTTCCGCTGCTGCGCAGATTCCCGTGCTGGCCGCCGCGGAGCGACTGGCGCAACGGCTGGTCGCCTTGGGAGCGGGCACGCGCGGCAAAGAATCGGCGCGTCCCAGCCAGAAGATTTTGACCAGCCTTTCTCTCGGTGGTCGCAGATCGCTCACGCTGGTGGAGATGGACGGGCAGCGCTATCTCGTCGGCTGCGGAGCCGAAAGCGTGACGACAATTCTACCCGTGCCCGCTGGCGCCAACGGATTGGATGCTGCGCACGGGGAGCAGTTGTGAGCGCATCCGTCTCCATTCCGGTTGCGGTATGGCTGGCCGCACCTCGGCCTGTTCTGTTGCCGAACGTCAACGGTTTGCAGATTGCAGGCAACGGCACCGTGCCATGGACCATCGTTTTCCTGCTGACATTTTTAACGCTGCTGCCTGCGTTGCTACTGGCCATGACGCCGATGGTGCGGCTGCTGGTGGTCTTTCACTTTTTGCGGCAGGCATTGGGAACACAGACTGCGCCTAGCAATCAGATCCTGATGGCGCTGGGCCTGATGATGACCTGGTTTTTGATGCAGCCTGTGCTCCTGCAGGTCGATCATGATGCGGTTGAGCCATTCCGCTCAGGACAAATCAGCGGCACGGTGGCTTTGGAGCGTGGCATGGCACCGCCGAAACACTTCATGCTGCACTACGCGCGCGAAAAAGATCTGGCACTGTTCGCCTCCGCGGCGATGCCGCAGCGCCCGGCCAAGGCCGAAGACCTGCCGATGAGTGTGGTCGTGCCCGCCTACATGCTCTCGGAGTTGAAGGCTGGTTTTCAGATTGGCGCGGTGCTCTTTCTGCCCTTTCTGCTGATTGATTTGGTCGTTGCATCGATTACGACCTCCATCGGAATGCTGCAATTGCCGCCGGTCATTATCTCCACGCCGCTCAAGATTCTGCTTTTTGTGATGGTCGATGGTTGGAATCTGCTGGCGGGAACATTACTGAAAAGTTTTTAGCGGAGGTACGTTCATGGATCCGGATCAGGTAGCGGAGTTGGCGCGGCACTTACTCATTGAAGCCATGCTGTTGAGTGCGCCGTTGCTGGTGTTGACAGCGGTGGTCAGCGTGTTCTTGAGCGTGTTGCAGACCTTGACCTCGGTGCAAGAGCAGACGATTACTGCCGTGCCACGGATGGCAGTCATTGGCATTGTCTCTGTGATTGGCATGCCGTGGTTTTTGCGACAGTTGGTGAACTACACGCTGCAACTCTGGACAGATATGCACCGGTATTTGGGGTAAAGAAAAATCAGCAAAAAGTTTTTAGTTTTTTCCTTTTATGACCGACTGGAGCCAATATCTGATTGCTGTCGTGCTGGTGCTCATCCGCATCAGTGGGTTGATGGTCTTTGCGCCCATTTTTTCCTCTCTAGCGATTCCACCGCAGGTCAAGATCGGCTTCACTATCGCGTTGACGGCGCTCTTGGCTCCCATTGCCTCACTGCATGGCGGCGGCCATCTGGTGTTGGGCTTTCCCGCTGTGGCAGGGGAGTTGGGCGTGGGCCTGATCTTCGGCATCTCCTTGCGACTTTTGAACGAAATGATTGGCATGGCTGGCGTGTTGCTGGGCTTTCAGATGAGCTTTTCCTTGGTGAATGTGCTCGACCCGAACTCGCCGGTGGAGACGCCGGTGCTGAGCCAGATGTTGTCGCTGATCGGTCTCTTGATTCTCTTCGCGGACGGGCTGGATCGTACGATGCTCTCCGCGCTGCTGCGCACTTTTGTAGTGGTGCCTGCGGGCATGGCCGTGGTTCCGGGGCGCACGGGCGCGATTCTGCTTTCCATGATGGGCGGCGTCTTTTTGTCTGCAGTGCAACTGGCCGCGCCGGTGATTGCGGCCACGGTGATGGTGGACGTGACCTCAGCCCTGATGGGGCGTTTGGCGCCGCAGTTGCCGGTTTTGTTTGTGGGCCTGCCGGTCAAGTCTCTGGTGGGCTATGGCGTGTTGATTGGCGCGCTCGGTATTTGGCCGCGCTACATTGAGGCTCGTTTTGACGCACTCTTAAACGCGGCCATGCAGATGGTGATGGCTGCGGGCACGCATCACTAAAACGGTTGTAACGGGAACGGATGGAGCACGATGGCAGGCGAGCGCACAGAAAAAGCAACACAGCACCGCAAACAGGAGGCCCGTAAAAAGGGCGACGGTGTGCGCAGCCGTGATCTGACCGGTGCCATGGCCACGCTGGCTGGCGTGTTGACCATGGGCGCGCTCGCGGTTCCCTTTGCCGTGAACTGGCGCGGCACGCTGGAGCAGTCGCTGCTTTTTAGTACACGCGCCGACTTGAGTCTGGGATCAGGTCGTGCGATGGCGGATTTGATCATAAGCTGCGTGACTCCACTATGGCAGTCGCTAGCGCTGGTCTTGGGCGCGGTGCTGGCAACGGCTGTGGTGGTTGGTGTGGTGCAGAATGGCGGACTGCAATTCAGCGCCGAAGCGCTCCAGATGCAGATCAATCGCATCAATCCGGTCACAAATCTTGGCAATATCTTTTCGCTGCGTACCACGGCGCGTCTGGCCAAATCCTTCATTCCCGCCACACTGGTGTTGATTGCTGGCTTGGTTTCGATTGAGCAGGATGTCTTCGCACTGCCGGTGCTCTCGCTGGCGCGCATACCGGCCATGCTGCACGCCATCAATCACACATTGCTGGTGGCCAGTGAGATTTTTCTCGGCTGGTCGGCACTCGACTATTTGGTGGAGTGGCGCAGTTGGGAACAGCGGTTGCGCATGAGCCGCGAAGAGTTGCGTGAGGAGTACAAGCAGACCGAGGGCAATCCGCAGGTGCGCGGACGCATTCGCTCCATTCAGCGCGCCATGCGCCGCCGCAAGCAGGAGGCCGACGTGCGCGCGGCCAGCGTGGTCATCACCAACCCCACACACTACGCGGTGGCGCTCTTCTTCGACTTTGA
>JAJZCX010000342.1 GCA_021851625.1 Acidobacteriota bacterium
AGCTCATGCGCAGCATTACCAGCACGATGCCGACCAGCACCAGCACATCCTCAAAGATGGCGACCACGCCGGAGGTGAACATTTCATTCAGCGCGTCCACGTCGCTGGTGACGCGCGTGACCAAGCGGCCCGTTGGGTTGCGGTCAAAAAATGCGATGTGCATCTGCTGCAAGTGGCGGAAGATTTGACTGCGCAGGTCAAACATCACCTTTTGCCCCATCCACTGCATCCAGTAGGTTTGGACAAACTCCAGCAGATAGCTGAAGAAGAGCGTACCAAAAAAGATGGCCGCGATCTGGCTGATGCCGGTGATCGCGTTGGGGCTGAGGTGTCGTCCCATCCAAGAGGAGTGCGCCTGCGACGCATGCGTCATGTACAGATCGACTGCGACTTTGGACAGGTATGGGCCGAGCACGTCCAGAAAGGCTTTGACGGCGATGGCCGCCAGCGAAAAGAAAAAAACCAGCCGGTATGGGCGCAGATACGTCAGCAGTCGGCGCATGAGCCGGTGGTCATAGGCCTTGCCTGCTGCGTCTTCTTCCTGCTGCTTCGGCGTGCTGGATGCGGCTTCTGCCATGCGACACTACCATTGTACCGGCGCATATAGGGCCGCCGGAAAGAATCCACGAGAATCCATTCTTTGATGCACGGCCTCTACATTTCGATTCCGTTCTGCCGCTCCAAGTGCAGCTATTGCAACTTCGCCTCCGGCGTCTTTGGCCAGGAGCGGCTGGATCGCTATGTGGAACGGCTGATCGAAGAGATTCATTCTGTGCGCGCGCGTGCATCTGCCGTGCTGGCCTTGCCGCCAGAGCGCGTGGACACAATTTACTTCGGCGGCGGCACGCCCAGTCTGCTGCGTCCAGAGCAGTTGCGGCGCATCTTCCAAGCGCTGCGAGCAGAGTTTTTTCTCAGCGCCGATGCAGAGATCACGTTGGAGTGCGCGCCCGGCCAACTCAGCGACGATCTGCTCGAAGCGCTGCCGCAACTGGGCGTGAACCGCGTCAGCTTTGGCGTGCAATCGTTTGTCGATGCCGAGGCGCGTGCCGTGGGCCGCCTGCATACCGCTGCGCAGACGCTGGCCGACATCGCGCGGCTGCGCAGCGTGGGCATCGCCAACATCAATGTGGATCTGCTCGCCGGGCTGCCGCAACAAACCGAGGCAAGCTGGCAGGTCTCGCTCGATGCGGCGCTCGCCAGCGGGGTGCCCCACGTCAGCGTCTATATGTTGGAGGTCGATGAGGACTCGCGCTTGGGCCGCGAACTGCTCTCCAGCGGCTCGCGTTACCACGCCGGTGCTGTGCCAGAAGATGCGCAGATCGCCGCTATGTACTTGGCTGCTTGCGCGCACCTGACCGCGGCGGGCATCGCCCAGTATGAAATTTCCAACTTCGCGCGTGCGGGCTTTACCTCACGGCACAATGAAAAATACTGGCTGCGCCAGCCGTATCTCGGCTTGGGATTGGATGCGCACTCTATGTTGCGCGGAGCCGATAGCCGCCCGCGCCGCTTGGCTGTGGCCGACGATCTGACCCTCTACTTGGAGCAGAGTGCGCAGTGGGACTGCACGGAAATTGATGCACGGGCCGCGCTCGAAGAGGCATGGTTCCTGGGCCTGCGCAGAAATGCCGGGGTGCAATTGTCCGCGCTGGAGCATGAGTTTGGCGCAGATGCTCTCGCAAGCTATCCACCCGTGCTGGCTGGTTGCGTGGAGGAGGGTCTGCTGGAATTTGACGGCGATGTGGCGCGACTGACCGCGCAGGGCCGCCTGTTCTCGAACGAGGTCTTCGAGCGCTTGCTTGCGCCGGAGATGCCCTCGATTCACACTCTCGTAACCGAGGATTTACATTCTGTTCGCGGTACATTCTTTTCCGTGCGGTAAGCTGACAGCGGCGGACGTGTGTCTGCCGCTGCGGGTGCAGAAAGGGAATAGGTTTGAAACAGACGATCTTTGTTCTGGAAGACGATGCCGACATCTCCCGGCTGGTGCAGCATAATTTGGAGGCCGCCGGTTTCACTGCGCGCGTCTTTACCACCACGGCTCCCGTGCTGGCCGATGCCGAGCGCAAGGCTCCCGATCTGTTTCTGCTCGACATTATGGTTCCCGGCGGTGACGGCCTCGATCTGTGCCGCAGAATCCGGCGCAATCCAGCACTGTCCAGCACGCCGGTGATTTTTTTAACCGCGCGCACCAGTGAGAGCGATCGCGTGCTCGGCTTGGAACTCGGCGCGGATGACTACATCACCAAGCCATTTTCTCCGCGTGAGTTGATCGCCCGCGTCAAGGCCGTGCTGCGTCGTTTTGAGCGGCCCTCCGCGCCTGCTCAACTGCTCTTCGACGATGTGGAGATCGACGCCAACGCCATGCAGGTGAAGGTGCGCGGCGAGTTGATGAGCACCACCGCCACGGAGTTTCGTCTGCTGGAATATCTGGCGCGCCATCCCGGGCGCGTCTTCAGCCGCGACCATCTGCTGGACGCGGTGTGGGGCGATGCACGCTTCGTCACGCCGCGCTCGGTCGATGTTTACGTGCGCCGCATTCGAGAAA
>JAJZCX010000343.1 GCA_021851625.1 Acidobacteriota bacterium
CATCAACCCAGAGCAACCGAAGCCCAGCCGCGTAGTCGTGCGGCCTGTATCCGCCAGTGCAATTTGCGGCAGGGAATTTTCAGCCACGCGAACTCTCCGTCAGATGATCGGCCAAGCGCAGCGCCAGCGCCAGCAACGTGTGCACCGGATTGGCATAGCCAGAGCTTGGAAAAACGGAGTGCGAACAGACATAGGCATTCCGCACGCCATGCAAGCGCAGATTCGTATCCACCACGCCATCGCGCGAATCTACCGCCATGCGTGTGCCGCTCATCCAGTGGTAGCTGTCGTCGAAGGTCAAGCTGCGGTATCCGTCCTCCTGCGCCAACTCCGGCTGCAACTCCAACCGCGCCAGTCCAGCATTTTGCAAATCGCGCTGCGCCAGTGCCGCAAAGCGTCGGATGGTCTTCCATTCCAACGGAGAGATGCGCCAATCCAAGCGTGAACGAACCATGCCCAGCGCATTGCGCTCTGCGGAAAGCGTCATCCTGCTCTCTGCAAGCGGCTCTTGTTCGCAATGCACACGCAGCCAATACTGGGCATTGCGCGGCCAGTATGCACGATGGCTCCCATAAAAGCTGTACGCTAGGCGCGCCAGCATCGGCAGTCGCCGCATCGCAGGCAGCGTGGCGCGCACGTCGAGTGCCTGCCAATCTCTGCGCAATAGATTCCGCGCCGTAGTTTTCAACTGGCGCATATCCACCTCCACATCGCCCAGTGTGATGAAGGAAATCGCTCCAGCAATGTTGAGGACTTTTTCCTCGCGCTGCCACTGCGGCGTGGCGTGCAGTTTGGGATGATATTTGCGCCCGTCCAAATACAGATTGGGAAATACTTGCTCGATTTTTTTCCAGTCGAGGGGAAACACTTTGGCCGCGTTGTAGTCAATATGACTCTGCACACTGCGTCCCAGCCACGGATTCTGCTGCCACGGTGCGATTGCGCCCTGTTCCAACGGCTGCAACAGCAGATTGATCGTCTCCATCATGCCCAGGCAGAACACATATTTTTCAGCATGAAAGACCTGCTCGCGCCCAAGTAAATTTCGACAGTGCACGCCTTGAATGGATTGCGTCTCTGCGTCAAAGAGCAGCGCGCACGCTGTTGCATGCAGCACCACGCACAAATTGGGTGCGTCGAAGGCCGCGCGATGTAGACGCGCAAAGTTCGGCTCTGGACACCAGCGCGTAAAGTACGCTTGCACCGCATCGCTGAACACAGGCTCGGACATCCCTGCCCGCCGCCAGACCTCTCTGTCTTCCAGTATGACTGGGTGCAATCCCTCCGCTTGCAAGGCGCGCTGATAGTAGGGTTGCAGCGTGGATTTTGCAATCGGCCAGCCGCTGCCGGGCACCCACTCGCGCCGCGAGAAATCCTCTGCGTCCAACTCGGAAATCTGTCCGCCCCAACGCGTGGTGGTCCCTCCCAACACGCGAAATCGCCCCGCGTGCGGAGCCTTGAAAGACTGGCCGTTGCGTTCAATTCCATTGAATACTTCCTGGGAGGCTTCTGCTTCTCTGCCACCACTTTCCAGCAACAGAACACGCTGCCCTTGCCCAGCTAGTTCGACTGCAAGCGTGATGCCTGCCGCACCCGCGCCCACAATGCAGACATCTGCACCCTGCTGCAGAATCTCTGTATCGCTGGCGAAGTCGAGGATCATTGCGCTTGCATTCCTCTTGCACTCAGTATCTCCGTGACCGTGGCAAATACCTTTTGCATCTGCGTGTCATTGTCATAACCACCTGCCACGGCGCGGCGCTGGCCTGCGGCTGCAATTCGTTTCCGCGCGGGTTCATCGTTGAGATATTTGCGAATCTTTACAGCGCACTCTTCGATGTCTGAAAAAAATACGGCCTCTTCATCCTCAACAAAGCGTTCCGTGTGTCCGGCACATCGTTCCGCCAACAGGAAACCACCACAAGCTGCAATCTCAAAACTTTTATGCGTGTACTCATCTTGATTACTGTGTGTCAAAAAACTAAGATTGATGCGCGAGCGCCAGATGCCTTCCCGATACTCCGCATCGTACAGTTCCCCTTCTTTTGGATACAGTGCGGCACAAGCATCTTTTGCCAAATGTTTGCGCCATACGCGCGGGCCGGAGATGGTCACAGGCAGGTCATACTGCTTCCACAACGTAGTCAAAAATTGGGAACGCTGATCATACGGCGTTCCGATAAACGAGACCTCGCGCGTGCGATCAGCATCCGACCACGCATCTGGCGGAGGAAAATGTACCGTCGGCTCAAAAGCCGTTTGCACTTTGACCATTCGCTGCGCTCCTCGCGCCTGATAGTCTCGCACACTTACATCACGCTGCTGCACATGTAGGTCATATTCAGGAATGTTGCGAATGTAGAGGCCAAAGCCTGGGTCGCGACGCGGCCCAAAGGGATTGTCGGTCATGTAGTCGACAGTGAGAATGCCCGCTTGGCGCAGCGTACGCAGTGTCGCCGCACGCATCCACAATGGCTTGTCGAACCAGACCAGATCCACGCGCTGCTGCATGGCCATGGTGAGCACCGTCTCATTCATTCTTCGAA
>JAJZCX010000344.1 GCA_021851625.1 Acidobacteriota bacterium
GCGATGCGCGAAGCATCCCGCGGCGCAGAGCACGGCACCGTCTATGTCGCCGACGCGCAAAGCGCTGGCCGTGGTCGCGGAGCGCACACTTGGCACTCGGCTCCCGGCGACGGCCTCTATTGCAGCATTTTGCTGCGCCCGCACGCTGCACTGGCTCCCACGGATGCACTGTGGCTCTCGCTGGCAACGGGCTTGGCTGTGTCGAACGCTGTGGAGTCGGTGACCGCGCAGCACGCCGACATTCGCTGGCCCAACGATCTGCTGCTCGGCGAAAAAAAATTCTGTGGCATTCTTGCCGAGATGAGCGCAGAAGGGGAGCGCGTGCGCCACGCCGTCATTGGAATTGGTATCAACATCAATCACGCAGCGTTTCCGGTAGAACTGCAAGCGCTGGCCACGTCGTTGCGCATCGCATCAGGAAGAAATTTGTCGCGCGCTTTGATCCTGGCTGCACTGCTGCGAGCACTGCAAGTGGAATTGGCCGCACTGCTGGCAGCCAACGATACACAGACCGCGCACACAGAAATTTTGCAACGACTACGGCGACAATCCACATGGATGGAAGGCAAGCGCGTGCATGTGGACGAGGCGGAAGGATACACTGGCCTCACAGCGGGCCTGAACGCGCAGGGTTTTTTGCTGGTGCAAACTGCGGCAGGTATGCGCACGGTGCTTTCCGGCGGCGTGCGCGCAGACATTTGAAGCGGAGCGAACTCATGCTGTTGGCCATTGATATTGGCAACACAAATACGGTGCTGGGCCTATTCCACGAGAATGGCGAGCGCGTTGCGGATTGGCGGCTGACGACGCATCGCGCGCAGACGGTGGATGAATATGGCGTACTGCTGCGCAATCTCTTCGCGCTGCGCGGCCTTGATGCTTCCAGCGTGGATGCGATCATCATCTCCTCTGTTGTTCCGCCCATGGACTCCACGGTGCGCGCAATGTGCGAGCAGTATTTTGGTTGCGTTCCCCTTTTTGTGGAACCCGGCGTCAAAACCGGGCTGGCCATTCGCACCGACAACCCAGCAGAAGTGGGCGCGGACCGCATCGTCAATTCGGTCGCTGCGTTTCACAAATATGGCGGCCCTTGCATTGTCGTAGATTTGGGCACGGCCACCTCGTTTGATGTCGTTTCCAAAAACGGAGAATTTCTCGGCGGCGCGATTGCCCCCGGCCTGGGAATTTCTGCAGAAGCGCTGTTTGCCCGCGCAGCCCGGCTGACGCGCGTGGACATTCGCCGCCCGCAAAAAGTCATCGGCTCCAACACTGTTGAGACGCTGCAAATCGGCCTCTATTACGGCTACCTTGGCCTGATCGATGGAATCTTGGAGCGCATGTTGGCTGAGTTGGGAGCAGAAACGCATGTGCTGGCCACCGGTGGACTGGCCCAACAAATTGCGCAAGATTCCCGCTTCATCACGCATGTCGAGGATGGATTAACACTCGAAGGGTTACGCCTGATCTACGAGCGCAACCGGGACGCACAAGTTCGCAGCGCACAGCCGCGCACACAAAAAAAATCCTCTGTGCACGAGGCCTAAGCCAGCCGCCTTGCAGAACTACTTCAACTACTTTACGGAGATTGAGGAACGCTTTCAGCGTCGCCGCGGCTCACTGCTGATGCTCTCGCCTGTGGACTGGGCGCTGATTGCCACATGGCAGGAGACGGGCTTTCCGCTGGAGGCGGTGCTGCGCGGCATTGATGCCACCTTCGATAAATATGAAGCGCGCAAAGGCAAAGCGCGCACACGGCGCATCAACGGGCTGGCCTATTGCGCGCAAGAGATTATGCGCAGTGTGGAGGAGATGCACGAGGCCGCAACCGGCGCACGTGCTCCAGCCAAAGCGCAGACCGAGGACAGCGGCTTTGAAGCCACGCGCATCGCGCAACATCTGCGCACATCCGCTGTGGCTATGCGTGCAGAGAAAATTATCGAGCCACTGAGGCCAAGCGCGCACGAAACTGCGCAGCGACTTGAAAATCTTGCCGATGAAATCTCCGCCGTGCCACTGGAGAAATTTGACAGTCGCGCCGTAGAGGCGCTGGAACAAAATCTACTCGTGCTGGAAGATCGCCTGTATACTGCGGCAACAGCCGCCGCGCCGGAAGCGCTGCTGGTGGAACTGCGCCTGCAATCCACACGGGAACTGGCCGCTGTCCGCAGCCGTTTGCAGGCCGCCCAGATTCGACAGATTGAACAGCAATTTTTACGTCGGCAACTCTTCGCCACACTGCACCTGCCCCGGTTGAGTCTTTTTTATCTAACACAATTTTGATGGCGCTTAAAAATTGCATTCTGAAATCACACAATGAAACTCACCATTGAAAAAATTATTTACGGCGGCTTGGGATTGGCGCGCATTCCAGAGAGCGAAGGCGACGCGGCAGGCAAGCGCATTTTTGTTCCCTTCACGCTGCCCGGCGAATCGGTAGAGGCCGAGTTGGCGGAGACGGCCCGCAGCAAAAACAATCGCGGCTTTGTCCAAGGGAGATGGACGCGCGTGATGGAG
>JAJZCX010000345.1 GCA_021851625.1 Acidobacteriota bacterium
AGGTTCCGTCTCTCGCACATCCTGACCATCATAGACGCAAAGTTTTGCATACAATGTGCTGTTCTGATGTTCTTCAAGACGGCTTAGGATGGAAAACCGCGCAAGCAGATTCAGCGTATGCGGCGCAAGCGGCGCATTGGCAAGCGACGATTCGCGCAGCATCTTTTCATAAATCTTTGCCTCTTCCGTAACACGCAACGTGTAAGGCACTTTCACAACACCCATGCGGTCCACAAAGGCTTCGTTCTTCTTGTTATTGGTAAATGCGTTGTTTTCGCTGAAGTTTGCGTGAGAAACCAGCATTCCACTCCACGGCAACTGCCCAATTGGCTCGGACGCTGCATAATGGTTTTCCTGCGTTGCCGCAAGGAGGGGATTCAGAACTGCTGTTTGCGCCTTGAAGATTTCGACGCATTCGCAAAGTCCCTGATTACCGCGATTGAGGCCGCCGCTATACGAATAGGAATCAGGATCGTTCTGCGAAAAATGCTCCAACTGCCGGATATCGCACTTGCCGATCAGGCCCGTCACGTCACTGGTATTGGCATCGCCCGGCTCCGTACGCGACACGGCAATCTGCTTTAGCCTGGAAGGCCACATCTTGCGCACGGTAAACTTGTTGATGTCGCCCTCGAATTCCGCAAGGCGCTTGAGCGCCCACGGAGAAGGCACAATCTTGATCGCAGAAAGCGGAATGCCATACTCTTCCTGCAAAGCTGCTGCATCCGTTTCCGGATCAAACAACCCGAGAGGGCTTTCAAAAACCGGAGAAGCTACGCCATTGGCGCATAGAACATAGATCGGATAAGTTTCCATCAGCGCCTTGAGACGTTCCGCAAGCGTGCTCTTTGCCGATCCGACTGGGCCAAGCATGTGCAGAATCTTGCGAGATTCGCCTGTTCCCTGCGCCGCACTCCTGATGAAGTTCACCAGCCGCTCGATTGTATCCTCAATACCGTAGAAGTCAGAAAACGGCGTGTATGTACGGATTGTGCGGTTCTGGAAAATTCGCGCAAGGCGCGGCTCCTTGCTAGTGTCGATGACAGCCGGTTCGCCAATCGCTGCAAGCAAGCGTTCGGCTGCAGAAGCATATGCCATCCTGTCAGTTTTGCAAAGGTTGAGATATTCTTCCAGCGAATATTCCACTTCCTTGCGGGAAGCGTTTTGCTGCGACTTGGCGGATAAAAAAGACATATGCGTGTTCTCCAAAAATGATTGTTGTTGTGCCACAAAAGCGTGGCGCTTGTCAAGATGTTTGACGAAGAAGATGCTTTTGCGCGCGGCGCAAGGCATTTTGAGATGAAACATCGGATTCGCGCTGAATGCGCCGGCTCAGGTAGCGATTGACTTTAGGAAGCGCGGCGCCAAGCGCAGTGAGCGTTTCCGTCAATTCCTGGCGCTCCTTGCGCGTCAGGCGCATGAAGTTGAGGCGTTTGATCTGTGCGTGCGGTGTCATGTTAAGTCTCCAAAAAAGGAAGGGCGAGAAGGAGCGCCGCTACTGCGCAAACGAAAGACAGGGCAGAAACCAGCAAGTGTAGTGCCACAAATTGAACGCACCCAAAAAGCACAAGTGCTGCGGCGAGAGTGAGGAAAACCAGGAAGAAGAACTTGTTCATTTACAAATACCACCACAAAACATAGAACCATCCAAACACTGCATGCAATATCACCCATAGCAGCGCATTGTGCTGCACGACAGATTGAGCAGCGGCTATTGCGGCTCCTAGACTAATTCCTACTGAATAGTTGTTCATTGGATTTGCTCCTGAAGATGGTTGCGGATTTGGTTCCTCACTGAGTCTCCCACTTGGCTTCTCACTTGACTCCCCACTTGGTACCACACTTGGTCGCGCACTTGAATTCTCGCGTGTCCTTCCTTTTGGGCCGCCACGCGGTGCCATATTTGATCCCGCACTCGCTTCATCATCTTCTTTCCCGCTTTATTTTTCATCTGTTTTGCTCTCATTCGACTTAAAAAGCCGCCGTCGTTTTGGTTTCGTCGGCATGGATATGTCAAGCAAATCCATAGCATCTTTCAAAAACTTTTCGGCAGTGGCGCGGGAAAAGAGAATTGCTATTTCTGCGTTTTCGCGAACCAAAGCAAACTCCACCGTGTTACCAGATGCAGGTCTTATAGTGAGTTCGACTCCGCCCGATGCATCATTAAAAGCGGAGCGGGCTTCCAGAAATTCAGATTGTTCGGTCATTTGTCTTCTCCAGATAAAGATTGAAGTGCCAAATCGTGTGCTAAAGCAAACCGATTCGCTGCTTCAACCAGCAAATTGCCCAAGTCTTTTTTGTTTTGTGCATATGATGCACCGGCGGCGCTGGCCAGCAAAAGGGCCAAGCTTCCGTCAGCCAAAGTTCGGTAGTCAAGTTTTTGTGATTTGGTGCTCATGTTGTATCTCCTATCGGCAGGGTGCGGATGGCATTCGCGCATTCACCGCAAGCAAATCGTTCTTGAATTGAGCCTACGGGCTGCGGAAATGCATATTGCGGGTCTAAAAACTTGGC
>JAJZCX010000346.1 GCA_021851625.1 Acidobacteriota bacterium
GGGCACACCGATGGCGATGGCCTCATCCACAATGGCGGGCACAAACTCCGACGCGCGGAAGACGTTAATCAGTTCCACAGGAAATGGAATCTCATGCAGCGAGGGATAACTGGTTTCGCCGAGCACACTTTCCACCGCAGGATTCACGGGCACGATCTGGTAGCCACGCTGCTGCATCTGCGCGGAGACGCCATAGCTGGCGCGCTCTGGTTTGTCGGAGAGGCCCACCACGGCGATCGTCTTCACCTTGGCAAGAATCGTATTGATGGTTTCGAGTTGCGGGTTTGTGTCCATAGAAATCACTCCAAGTCTTCGGTTGTGGCGGTGGTGAGCGCACCATCGCGGCGCATGCGTAGATAGCCGCGCGTGAACATCTCCAAATCTCCGTCAAGTACGCGATCCACATCGCCGGTTTCGACGCGTGTGCGCAGATCCTTCACCATGCGGTAGGGCTGCAACACATACGAGCGAATCTGCGAGCCGAAGTTGATCTCCAGCTTGGAATCTTCAATCTTTCGGGTGACCTGCCGTTTTTTTTCCAATTCATATTCATACAGGCGCGAGCGCAGCATCTTCATCGCCTTCTCTTTGTTCTTATGCTGCGAACGCTCATTCTGACAGGCGACAACGATGCCCGTGGGCACGTGCGTGATGCGCACGGCGGAGTCAGTCGTGTTGACATGCTGACCGCCTTTACCGCCGGAGCGGTAGGTGTCCACGCGCAGATCCTCTGACTTGATGTCGATCTCAATGGTGTCGTCAATCTCTGGTGAAACGTAGACGCTGGCAAAGGAGGTATGCCGACGTTTGGCCTGATCGAAGGGCGAGATGCGCACCAAACGGTGCACGCCGGTTTCTCCGCTCAGCAATCCGTAGGCGTATTCACCAGCAACGGTGAAGGTCACGGATTTTACGCCTGCCTCTTCGCCGGACTGGTAGTCATTGACCTCGGTGGCGAAGCCCTGTTTTTCCGCCCAGCGCAGATACATGCGCATCAGCATCTCGGCCCAATCCTGCGATTCCGTTCCGCCTGCGCCGGGATGCACGGTGACAATGGCGTGCAGTGGATCGGTTTCGCCAGAGAGCATGGTGCGCGTCTCCAGCGCCTCGACAAAGTCGCGCAGAGAGTGGATTTCTCGTTCCAATTCCGGCTCGACGGCCTCGCCTTCGCGCGCCAGATCAAAGTACGCAGCGATGTCGCCTGTGCGGCGTTCGAGTTCCGCATCGTTGCTGAGGAGCGTCTCTAAGCGCTTCCGCTCACGCATCAGTGGCTGCGAAGCGGCAGGATTGGCCCACAATTTCGGATCAGAGATTTTTGCTTCAAGGGCGGTAAGTTCTTTGCGCAAGCGGGCCGAGTCAAAGATACTCCCGCAGGTCGCGTACTTTTTCCTGCACGGGAGTGTAGAGAAATTCCAGATCGTTCAACATGTTTTTTTGGCAACCAATCTTTTGTGCAGCAGGCCGTTTGCGTTAAATCTGCGGATGTTGAATGCAACCATCCACGGCGAGCACTATGGCCATTATGGCACAGAGCCACGCAAACAGATCTCCATGCGCAGTGTAGAAGGTGAGGTCATTTTCATAGCCGAAGTGCGCGTAGAGTGAACTTTGCACATGGCGTGGCAGACTCTGCACCACACGTCCGTATGGATCGATGGTCGTGGTGACGCCGCTGTTGGTGTCGCGCAACAGCCAACGATGATTTTCAATGGCCCGCATCCGCGCCATGTTCAAGTGTTGCCACGGAGCGCTGGTATCGCCGTACCAGCCGTCGTCAGAGAGATTGACGAGCACATCGGCACCCAGCAAAACGAATTGGCGCACCTCGACGGCAAAAATCGACTCATAACAGATGAAGACGCCGTAGGCATGGCCTTGGGTGAAGAAGACTTTGCGCTCTGTGCCGTGCGCCATCATGCCCACCTGTTGCGTCAAACTGCGCGCGAACCAGAGCCAATCTTGAAACGGAATGTACTCCCCGAAGGGAACGAGGTGCATTTTGTCATAGCGTCCGACAAAAGTTCCGCCCGGAGAAACAAAGGACGCGGAATTGTAAACGCGAATCGCTCTCGGCTGCTCCGCGCTGTTCACGATGGCCACATCGCCGACAATCATCGGAGCACGCGAGTCCTGCGCCAAGGCCGCAATCCAGTATTGAAAGCGTGGATTGCCTGCTTGAAAGGGCGCGGGAGACTCTGGCCAGAGAATGACATCAGCCAAAGAACTGTTGCTCAGGCGTGGTGTGCAATCTGGCTGATGCACAGACACCGTGGCGATGGGTAGGCCAGCGTAGAACGGATTGCAACGATTTTCCGTGAGTGCGGCAAAGCGCTGCATGTTTAGGTCATAGGCATCGCCGGACCAGTTGTCGCCGCCATCCACGTTCAAGTTGGGCTGCATCAACATGGCCGTGGCCGTGGCAGGTTCTGGCGCTGGGTGCCAGCGCGTTCCCTGCTGTGCCGCGGCGGCCAAAGCCAAGCCTACGAGCAAGCAGGCAACACG
>JAJZCX010000007.1 GCA_021851625.1 Acidobacteriota bacterium
ACGCGGCTGGGAAGAGGCCACCTCGGTCGAGTATCTGAAGGTGCTGGCCATTGCGCGACTCTACCTGGACAACATTGAGAACGTGCAGGCCAGTTGGGTGACGCAGGGCTTGAAGGTGCTGCAACTGGGGCTGCGCTTCGGCGGCAATGACGTGGGCAGCGTGATGTTGGAGGAGAATGTGGTCAAGGCCGCGGGCACCTCCAATTGCACCACGGAGGAAGAGCTACGCCGCATCATCCGCGACGCTGGCTTCAAACCGGTGCAGCGCGACACGCTATACCGAACCATGTTTTTGAATTAAGGCTGCAGCGTTGTACCACTCAAACTACTTTCCCAAGAGCGGCACCTTTTCTGCGCGCGCGGCCGTGCGCAGTTCTTGATCCAGTGTTGCCAAGGGTACATTGCGGCGCAGGGCCAGTTCCAGATAGGCGGCGTCATACACCGTGAGCCGGTGACGTTCCGCCAAGTGCAGTGTGGCCTGCCATGCATGCTGCGCTGTCTCTGGATCCACACGAATTGGCAACAGGGCAAGATCGGTCAAGGCGGCATTCCGAAAGCCAGCCGTATGCCGCTTCTTGCGTACGCCTTGTTCCAGAACGTTTGCAACCTCCAGCGGCCATAGCGACGGAACCACGGCCCCGGCTTCCGTGACCCGCTCCAAAACGTGCAGCACTTCTGGAGTAGTTTCCGCACTGTAAATCCAAGCCAACGCGACAGAACTGTCGAGCACCAGGCTCATGGGCGCCCTGCATCACGTTCGGCCTTGAGCGTTTTCCAGTCAAAGGGCACAGGTTTGGCCTTGACTGCACGGGCGCGAATGCGCTCGGCTGCGGCACGGGCTTGAGCACGATCAATGCCTCCGGCATTCGGCACCAAACGAGCCACCGGTTTGCCATGCCGGGTGATGACAATCTCTTCCCCATGCTGCACTAGGTCCAAGAGTGTGCCGAGAGTATTTTTGGCCTCAAAGGCTCCGATTTCTCGCATAATGCTTCATTCTTCAATATAATCTAGCTTAAGCTAGATTATATTGCGAGATAAGTATGACGTCAATGGAAAACGCAGAAAAAGAACGCCGCCTTGGAATTAAATGCGTCAGCGTAAAAAACTGTTTTGATATGGACCCAGCGTGGAGGGGTGTTTACCTTGGAGAAAGCTCGTGGGACGATCCTTTGAGAACGTGGTTGGAAAACTTCTGTAGAGTCCCGTTGTTGGATTGCGTTCCAGACTGCATTCATAAGCAATTTGAGGTTGTGCGCGGGGCATATACGTATAGCATCTTTTACTACCCGCTTTTGACTTTAGGTGCTGAGCAAATCTCCAGAGTTATGGAGACAGCAATTGCCCTGCGATACAAAGGTTGTGCCGGGCCGGAAGGGAATCGGAGCTTCAAGGGGCGCACGGATTGGCTTCGGAAACAAGGCTATATATCGGAGGAATTATCGGAAGAGATTGAAATCACAAGAAAGCAGAGGAACATGGCCTCTCACCCAACCCAGCAATGGATCATCAGTCCAGGGCCTGCAATTTCAATTCTCGAAACCCATGTGAAGATTTTGAATGAACTATTTTCCTCCACGGATGAAGCAGGCTGAAAAAGCTGAGCGTATGGGGTCGAGCCGTGTGGGCGCGTACCATCTCGTCTCCTCCATCTTCGCTCGCGTAGAATGAGGAGAATCGGACAACCGTCATCCAGCGCGCATTGTCCGGGCGCTTCCATGCAGATGCAGGCCATGCAGGTTCTCAACATTGCGGCTCCCATCGCGGCGCGGCGGATTGGCTCCCCGCTGGCGGTGTTTTTCTATGCGCAGAAGCACGGGCTGCTGCACTACCTGCGCGAACAGCAATTGGCCAATCAAACCTTCGCGCATCTCTACCACTGGAACTGGTTTGATGCCGCGCTGTTGACGCCCTACTTCATCGTGATGGTGATCTTGGCGTTTTACGGCATCCATCGCTATCAGTTGGTATGGCTCTACTATCGCAACGCAAAGAAGGCCACGAAGGAACCGCCGCAGCACTTTGAGGAACTGCCGTTTGTCACCGTGCAATTGCCCATCTTCAACGAGCAATTCGTGATCGATCGGCTCATCGAGGCCTGCTGCAATTTGGACTATCCGCGCGATCGATTTGAGATTCAGGTGCTCGATGACTCGACCGACGAGACGCAGCAGGTGGCTACGGAGATTGTCGAACGCTACCGCAGCGGGGCCGCGAATGGCGTGCCCCAGCCGATCCTCTACATCCATCGCACCAATCGGCACGGCTACAAGGCTGGCGCGCTGGACAACGGACTGAAGACAGCCAAGGGCGAGTTTGTCGCCATCTTTGATGCGGACTTTGTGCCGCCGCGCGATTGGTTGTTGCAGGTGGTGCACCACTTTGCCGAGCCGGAGATTGGCATGGTGCAAACGCGCTGGACGCATCTGAATCGCGAGTACAGTTTTCTGACGCAGGTAGAGGCGATTCTGCTCGACGGCCATTTTGTGCTGGAGCATGGCGGGCGCTCGCGCAGTGGAGTGTTCTTCAACTTCAATGGCACGGCGGGCATGTGGCGCAAGTGTGTGATCGATGACGCGGGCGGCTGGCAGCACGATACGCTGACCGAAGACACCGACCTGAGCTATCGCGCGCAGATTCGCGGCTGGAAATTCAAGTATCTACAACACGTCGAGTGCCCGGCGGAGTTGCCCATTGAAATGACAGCCTTCAAAACGCAGCAGGCGCGCTGGGCCAAGGGGCTGATTCAGACCTCGAAGAAAATTCTGCCGCGCGTCTTTCGCAGCGATGTACCCTTTCACACCAAGCTGGAGGCCTGGTACCACCTGACGGCCAACCTGAGCTATCCGCTGATGATTGTGCTCTCCGTGCTGCTGATGCCGGCGATGATTATTCGCTTTTATCAGGGCTGGTTCCAGATGATGTTGATCGATGTGCCGCTGTTTATGGCCTCGACCTTTTCGATCTCCTCGTTTTATTTGGTCTCGCAGAAGGAACTGTTTCCGGGGCGCTGGTACAAGACGTTTTTGTACGTGCCGTTTTTGATGTCGCTGGGCATTGGTTTGACGCTGACCAACACGCGCGCGGTGTTGGAGGCGCTCTTGGGCATCCAGAGCAGCTTCAAGCGCACGCCGAAGTATCGTGTGGAGAAGCGCGGAGAAAAGTCACAGGCGGCCAAGTATCGAAAACGGTTGGGCATTGTGCCGTGGATCGAACTAGCGCTGGGTTGCTACTTTGCGTTGACGGTCTGGTACGCCATTGCGAATGAAAATTACTTTACCGTGCCCTTTCTTTTTCTCTTCGTTCTGGGGTATTGGTACACGGGCCTGCTGAGTTTGTTGCAAGGGCGCTGGGAGCGATTCCGCAGTGGCGGCGTGGATCTGGATGAATCGTCACCGAAGCCGTTCCCGGTGGGCGTATAAAACAATCTGCCACAATACTATTTTCGAGCCAGGCCGTCCATTGAAATGCAAGCGGTTCATGGCACGGTACGTGAGGCGCATCTTGAGTACGACACGAGCACAATTTCCTATCCGGCTGACTGTTTTCACGGTGAGCGCTACTTTGTTGCTGTTGGGCTTTGCCGGTTGCGGCAGCAGTCCGGCCAAGCCAATTACCGGGACATATCCTCCGGGGCAGCCCGATCCACCGCCACCGTCTGTGCCGCCGCCCACGCCGATGCAGCGAGGCTCGGTGACCATCTCCCCGCAGAATGCAGCGTTGGCACCTGGGCAGACGCAGCAGTTTACTGCCAGCAGCACCAGCAGCGGGCAGCTTGTTTGGCAGGTCGATGGCGTCACGGGCGGGAATGCTTCCATCGGCACGATTAACTCCTCTGGCCAGTACACCGCGCCTGTTCAAGTGACGCAGAGCGGCAATGTTGTAGTCTCTGCGGCTCTGTCTGGTTCACAGCAGACCAACTACGCGACCGCACCTGTGGCGTTAATTCAGCCGGGGCAGGTGACGCAGACGGCCAATCCGCAGGTGGCGCTGTATGCGATCTATTTGCCGCAGCCGGGCAGCGTGACCGTGCAGTTTGGCCCGAACACCAGCTATGCCTTGCATACGTGGGCGCTGACAAGTCCGACTGTGCCGAACAACTATGGCGGTGAGGTGAACATTGAGGTCGCGGGGATGCGCGCCTCCTCGATATATCACATGCAGGCGCTGGTGACGCTGGCCAACGGCGTGACCTACACGGACAGCGACCACACCTTCACCACAGGAGCCGCGCCGCAGACCGGGCCAGTCCAGGTGAGCACGCCCAACGGGCAGACGCCGCAGCCTGGCATTGAATTATTAGACGCAGTGCAACCGAACATCAACACTTTTTCTCCCAGCATTGCGCAGGCGTACGCAACCGATCTGCAGGGCAATGTGATCTGGACGTACAGCTATGCGACGGCGGCGACCTCTGCTGCCATATTGTTTCCGATTAAGCTGCTGCCGAACGGGGATTTTTTGTTCTATCTGGAGACGTTCAGCAATCTTCTGACATCTCCTGCCCCACCCAGCAATCCCCCGGCAACTTTCAACGATTTGCGGGAAATTGATTTGGCGGGCAACACGATTCACGACCTGACCATGGCCCAACTGAACCAGGCATTGGCAGCGCGGGGTTACAACCTGACGCTGCAAGCCTTCAGTCATGATGTATTGGCTCTACCCAATGGGCATAAGGTTTTGCTGGCCAGCACCGTCCAACCCTTCACCAATCTACCGGGCTATCCGGGCACGACCAACGTATTGGGCGACGTACTGATTGACGTCGATGCAAACTACAATCCCGACTGGGTTTGGAACACATTCGACCATCTGGATATTAACCGTCATCCAATGCAGTTTCCCGATTGGACGCACGGCAACGCGCTACTCTACTCCACAGACGACCATGATCTTCTATTTTCCATGCGTCATCAGAATTGGATTGTAAAAATTGACTTCCAAGATGGAGCAGGAACAGGCAATATCTTATGGCATCTGGGTGAGGGCGGAGATTTCAAACTGGTTGGGGGCACCGATCCCACAGACTGGTTTTATGCGCAACATGGCATGAATTTTTTTAGTCAGAATACGAGCGGAGTTTTCCAGTGGGGCACGTTTGACAATGGGAATGACCGGCAGTTTCCAACCGGGGTAACCTGCGGAGCTGCCGGCGCTCCTCCGTGCGAATACTCCACGGTACCCGTGCTGCAGATTGATGAGAGTGCGAAGACGGCGACTTTCATTTCCCACTACATTGCGCCAGCCAGCATGTATAGCTTTTGGGGCGGACAGGCAGATTTGTTGCCGAATGGAGACTACGAAGCAGATTTCTGCGCTCCGTCCGGCGGGGCGATCGTACAGGAATACGAGCCGGGATCGAGCGTCGTGCAAACCTCGCCGCAGATTGTCTGGCAGTCGGTGTCTCCCGGATTCGACCAGTATCGCGCCCTGCGGATTCCCAGCTTATACCCCGGCGTGCAGTGGTAGCCGGGGTTTAGGCAGCGATGACAAAGAAGATCGCAGATTGTACGGCTACGGTCACACAGCTTCGCCTTTAGGGACGTGTGGGGATGGATGCAAAGAAAAAGCGCCCGCAGTGTGCGGGCGCTTTTTGCTGCGTGGATATTCTTCTACCAGCGCACGCCGATGGTGACCGGAACAAACTGCGCGTAGTAGCCCGGCGGCAGGCCGTGGTTGGGGGTATAGGTCTTCAGATAGCGCGCCTCTAGGAAAATCTTGAATCGCTCGTAGGGGGACAGCCGCCATTCGAAGCCCGTACCAACGTTCAGCTCACCTTGGTTGCTGGATTCTTGTTTGACATTGATGCTGCCAACGCACGGACCACCACCAAAGCCACTATAGCCACCGAAGCCGCTATAGCCGCTGTAACCGCTGTAGCCGCAGGGGACCAAAACTCCCCCAGTGAAAGAGGTGAGCTGACGAGAGAATCCGCCGCCACCGAGAACATATGCATTCATGATGCTGTGCGCCATGTAGTTGTACTTGGCGTCGATGCCCGTGGTCCAGATGTGTTCATTGCCGCTCGCGGCATTGCCGCTGGTCTGCGTGAAGGCCAAGTCATTGGGAACGCCCATGCGGTTGAATTGCCACTCCGCGAGCAGGTCGAAGCGCTTGTTGAAGCGCCAGCCGCCGCCGAGCAGCATATTCCAGCCGGTGTTGGAGTAGTTCTGCGTGCCGGAGACAGGCGCGGTGACGCCGCCGCCGCCTTCGAAGGTCAAGTGGCCCATGACGCCGGAATGGAGCCCTTTGTAGCGCTGCGCCAGTGCGGGGTGGGTGACGGTTGCTGCCAGCAGGCAGACCAAGGCGAGCTTGGATATCCTCTGCGTTGCTGTTTGAATCGATTGTAGTGGTGTGGACATGGATCACACTTCCTCTCGTGACGATACTTCAATCCCAAGATTGATTATAAAAACAACCAGCCCTCCGGTGCAGTGGAATGTACCGGAGGGGGTCTGCCGTCCAATACATTGGACGCAGGAAAGGCCGTTTTGTTTGTGAACACTGGACAAAAAATGTTCTAGTGAATGTCGAACTGCTCCGGGTGCAGGCTGGGGTCGCTCTTGACCAAGATGGTTTTGCCGGTCATCTCTTCCATCTCGGTGAGCCAAGTAGCGCCGTTGGACTTCAAGTGCTTGACCACATCGGGATGGATGCGCAGCAGAATATCCTGGCGATCCAGACCACGGTGCATCTTGCGCATCTCGATGTAGATTTCGTTGCAGACGGTGACCGGACTCTTGACCATGCCGGTGCCGGTGCAGACGTTGCACTGTGTCGAGAGCGTGCGCTCCAAGGACTGCTTGACGCGCTTGCGCGTGATGGCGACCAATCCAAAATCGTTGAACTGGAGCACCTTGGACGGAGCGCGATCCGACTTCAACTCCTCTTCAAGGGCCTGCATGACACGGTGCCGGTTCTTGCGCTCGTCCATGTCAATGAAGTCGATGACGATGATGCCGCCCAAGTCGCGCAGGCGAATCTGGCGCACAATCTCTGGAATCGCGTCGAGGTTGGTCTTGAGGATGGTGTCTTCCAACCGTGCCGTTTTGCCGACGTACTTGCCGGTGTTGATGTCGATGGCCACCAGCGCTTCGGTTTGGTTGATGACGATGGAACCGCCAGACTTGAGCCAGACCTTGGAGCGCAGCGCCTTGTTGATCTCCTCTTGAATGCCAAACTGCTCAAAGAGCGGTGTCTGCTTGGTGTACAGCTTGACGCGGCGGATGAGTGAGGGTTGAAAGCGTTGCAGGAAGCGCAGCACGCGCTCGTAGTCGGCCTCGCTGTCCACCCAGATGGCGGAGAAGTTTTCGTTGACCTGATCGCGCAGCACGCGCTCGACCAAGCTGAGATCGTGATAGATCAACGCTGGAGGTTTGGAGCTTTCCGCGCGCTGGCGAATGTCCGCCCATAGATGCAGCAGGAAGCGAATGTCGGCGCGCAACTCCTCTTCACTGGCTGAGGCTGCCGCCGTGCGCACGATGAAGCCGCCGTGCACGTCGCCCTTTTCGCTGACGAGAATGCGCTTCAAACGCTGGCGATCTTCATCGGAGGCAATCTTGCGCGAGACGCCGACGTGGTTCACCGTCGGCATAAAGACGATGAAGCGTCCGGGCAGCGCGATGTGGCTGGTGATGCGCGCACCCTTGCGCGCGATGGGTTCCTTGGCAATCTGGACCAGAATCTCTTGGCCCGACTTCAGCAGTTCGGTGATGGCGGGCAGATTGGTGGTCTGTGCCGTGGCGCGGCGTCCGCGTCCACCGCCCATGCGGCGACCATTGCCTCCGCGGCCTCCCCGTCCACCGCGCTCGTTACGATCGCGGCGGCCCGTGCGTGCAGGGTTGGAGCGTGCGGCCTGTGTGGCATCCGCATTTGCATCGGGGGAAACGGCATCCTCGTCTTCGTCTTCGCCGTCGGTGTCTTCGTCCAACTCTTCGTCGAGTAACTCGGCGTCCGTCTCGTCGGCATCGTCAAATCCACCGGAGATCTCGACGGTTTCCAAGGAGCCTTCTTCCGTGTCGGCTTCGTCGTTGGCTGGCTCGCGGAAGCGCGTGTGCTCTTCCACGCGAACGTCGCGGACGACCTCGCTCAAAAATCCGGGATCTATCTGTACGTCGAGCGTCTCTTCGATCAGATCGTCGAAATCGTTGTCATCGAGCGTCTCGCCTGCGGCGGACAACTCGGTCTCTTCCTCGTCGATCAGCTCCTCTTCGAGCAGGCCGGTGCCGGGGGCAAAGGTATGTGGCTCGGCTGCGGGCGTGGCGGATGGTTCAATGGCCGCGTCCGCGTGCAGGGATTCCAGCACGGGCGCAGCGGCGGGAGCTTCGGGGATTGCAGCGACCTCCGGTTCGAGCACGGTTTCTGGTGTGCTGCCCTGGCGATAGGCGCTGGGCGTGGCGGGATCGATGCGGTAGGAGGCCGATGTCTGCTCCGGCTCATATTCGGTTGCAACCACCGGCGCGGGGGGAGCGATCGTCTCCGGCTGCGCAACGGGCAATTCGGCGACGGGCAATTCAACGACGGGCGCGGCTGCAATCTCTGGCTGCGCGGGGCGAACGATAGGTGCAACCGGCGGGGCCGAGCGCTGACGTGCGCGCGATTCGCCGGGCAGCAGCGTGCTTCCATCCCACGGCAACGGCGCTTCGATCAGGGTCGAAGGACGGCTGGAGGGTGCGGAGGCGCTGGGCTTGGCGGCTGCGGCAGGCGCGGAGGTTTGCGGCTGCGCAGGCGCTGGTTCGCTGCCACGACGATACTTGGAGAGCGACTCGCCGGGCAGAATGATGGGAGTCGCATGCGATGGGGCCGCAGCGGCGGAGAACTCCGTCGGCGATTCCCGGCGTGGCTCGCGCGGGCGCGGCTCACGCGGTGCATTGCGCTGCGTGTCTGCTGGGGAATCTTGGATAGCATCGGTGCGTTCGCTGCCTGCATCGGTACGCTCGATGTTGCGTTCACTCGTAGCGTCATTGCGATCACGGCCTGCGTTGCGTCCGCGAAAACGGTTGCGTAGACGGTCACGGAAACGTTCTGGACGAGCGGGCTGCGCTTCGGCAGCGGCTGGTTCCATGTCCTGCTGCGCCTCGGCCTGTAGCTCGGACTGCGGCTCCGGTGCGGCGTCGTACTCTGCGTTGCGAGTTGCGGGGAATTCTTCCGTTGGCTCCGCTTCATTCGGTGCGGCGGAGGATGGCTGCTGCGGGCTGCGCTCGCCACGATTGCCACCGCGACCGCGACGGCCTCGGCGCCCACGCCAGCGGCGCGTGCCGGGATCGGAATCGCCGGATTGCGCGGCGGAGTCCGCTTCGCCTGCGACGGCGGGGCCGTTGCTGGCGGCTTCGGTTGGTTCCTGCGGGGAACGGCTGCGCGCCTGTTGCGGCTGCGGCAGCGTGATCAGGTCTTCGCTGTCTTCGGTTTCTTCCAAAAAGTCGGTGATGTACAGGAAGGCGTCGCGTTCCAAGCCAATATCGACGAATGCCGATTGCATGCCGGGCAGAACGCGCGTGACGCGGCCCTTGTAGATGGAGCCAGCCAGGGTGTATTCATTTTCGCGCTCGTAGTAGATTTCAGCGAGACGATCTTCTTCGACCATCGCCAGCCGCGTTTCGTGCGGCGTGCTGGAGATATAAATTTCTTTGCTCATAGTGCCTCATGGTTGCCGCAGCGGCACAGGCCGCCGGGGGTACGGGTGAGGCAGAATCCACTTGCCCAGTTACGCGCGTGCGTGAACGGGCGGGGCTACGCTGGCAGGATGGGGTGTGTGCGATGGAACCCAAGCGGCTGGCCGCGAAGCCAAACCCTGCCTGGGAGCGCAACCGAATCCGCTGCTGCGGAGGGTTGCATGAACAGAAGCACGCTCTTGGGGATGCCTGTACGGGGAAATTGTGACCGCAACTGCCTCGGTGTGAGGTGGGGCCGTTTCCTTTTCCCGTATCTGCATCTTCCACTCAATCCTGCCCGGTGGCTTTGGATACTGCCTGACCGGGAACAACTTGCCGCATCCGAATCCCGCGCCCGCTGGCGCGTGCCGATGGATGCACATTTACAAATCTCTTCCGGCTTGGCGTTCTGGCTGGCCAGCCGGACCCACTTAATTTACAAAGCGGCTCATGCGGATGTTCATGACGATGCCGAGGGCCAGAAACGTAAACAGCACCGATGAACCGCCATAACTCATCAGGGGCAGGGGGATGCCGGTAACCGGCATCAAACCAATGACCATGCCCACATTGACCGCGATCTGAAAGATCAGCACGGCCACCACCCCCATGACGATCAACGTACCGGGGAGGTCGGCAGCGGATTGAGCGTTTTGAATCAAACGCATCAATATCAAAAAGTATAACAGCAAGACCAAAGCCGCACCAACAAAACCATGCTCTTCGCTGTAGGCGGCAAAGATGAAGTCCGTATAGGGAATGGGCAGGAAGTCGCCCTGGGTCTGGGTGCCTTTGGTGGCGCCGCGGCCCCAGATGCCGCCGTCGCCGACGGCGATCAGCGATTGGCGAATCTGATAGCCGCTGCCGCGCGGGTCGGTATCGGGCTGCAAAAAGCTGGTGATGCGCTGCTTTTGATAGGGCTTGAGCACTTTGTGCCAGATGGGAATGATGGCGATGCCCGCCGCCAGAACTAGGATGACTGCCTTGCGGATGCTGATGCCGCCGAGAAAGAGTCCGCAGAGCAGGATGGGCGCATAGGTTAGAGCCGTGCCCAAGTCCGGCTGCTTGAGCACCAGCAGCATGGGCAGGCCAACCATGGCCATGGACTTGAAGATGTCGCTCCACGTAAGGCCGCCGCGCCCAGCCAAGTGGGAAAAGTAGCGGGCGACGGCAATGATGAGCACCAGCTTGACCCACTCCGAGGGCTGGAAGTGGATGCCGCCGGGCAGACGAATCCAGCGGCGACCGCCAAGAACTTTTTGCCCCACGGCCAACACGGCCACCAGCGCGAGGATGCAAAATCCATAGGCCCAGAGAGCGATGTCCAGCAGCAGGTGGTAGTTGATGAACGAAAGAATAAACATGCAGACTAGGCCGCCAAGCAGCCAAAACATTTGTTTCTGGTCAAAGTGAACGAACTTGGTGTGCAGCGTGGCGCTATAAATCTCCAGCACGCTGACGACGGAGAGCAGGAGCACGAAGCCCAGCAGCACCCAGTCAAAGTCGCGGAAGGAGATGAGCTTGCGCATGGCTACCTCTGTTGTACCGCATGGGGTGTGGTGGATGCGGCGGATGGCGTCAGCAGAAAGCGTGCGCCGCGCAGCACCTGCGGTTGGCCATCCGGGGCGGGCGGCAGCGGAAAGGCGCGCTGTCCGGCAATCGCGGCGGGGCTGTCTGCGGGAGCATTCCAGACGCCAGCCATCTCCATGGTTTTTTGCGCGCGTGCAGCGGTCGTGCGTGGAGCCGGGGCGTTGGGCGTGTGCGGAGTGCCAACAGCGCGTTTCTGTACGGGCGGACGCAGATTGTTTCCCAATCTCCGTTGTTTGTCCACGTAGGCTTCGATGACCTGCGCGGCCAGGCGCGCGCTCAAGTAACCCTCCGCGCCTTTTTCCCAAAGGATGCACACGGCAATCTCCGGGTTTCTACGCGGGCTGACGCCGACGAACCAAGCGTTGTCATCCATGGTGTGCGCGTGGCCCAGCTTTTGCGCCAAGGCATTGCTCATGGTCTGTGCGCTGCCGGTCTTGCCGGCGACATCCACTCCGTTCAGATGGGCGAAGCCCGCCGTGCCCGCAAAGGAGAGCACCTGCGACATGGCGTCGGTGACGGTGACCCAGTTGGCGTAGGAGATGGGCACCGTTTTGTTGCCGGAACCGGGGAATTGCTCCTGATAATACTCGCGCAGCGAGGCGGGAACCTCATCTGGGAAGACGACGTGCGGGCGCTTGAGCGCACCGTCGGATGCGATGCCAGCAATGGCGCGCACCAGTTGGATGGGCGTGGCTGCAATGGCTCCTTGACCGATGCCGACGGAGATGGTCTCGCCCGCAAACCATTTCTGGTGATAGTTGCGCATCTTCCATTCCGGCGAAGGCATGATGCCCGCAACCTCATCGGGCAGATCGATGCCGGTCTTTTCCCCCAGGCCAAATTTATGCGCCCACTCGGCAATTTTGTCGATGCCCAGCTTTTCCGCCAGCGTGTAGAAATAAACGTCACACGACTGAAAAATTCCCTTGGTAATGTTGGTGATCCCGTGGCTCTGATGCCGAGCCGAGATCCAGCATTTGAAGAAGCGGCCATAAAAATTTTCGCCGCCGTGGCAGTCCACGATCAGATTTTGCGCGATGCCCTCTTGCAATCCGGCGACGGCTTCAATGATTTTGAAGGTTGAGCCGGGAGCCAACTGCGCTTGAATGGCCTTGTTCAGCAGCGGGTGTTCGGGATCGTTGATGAGCTTGTTCCATTCATCGCGATGGATGCGGATGGCGAAGTCGTTGGGGTCAAATGTTGGGCGGCTGACCATGGCCAACACCTCGCCCGTACGTGGATCAATGGCGACAATGGCTCCGTTGCGCTGGCCCAGAGCTTTTTCAGCAGCTTCTTGAATGTCCAGATCGATGGTGAGCTTGAGCGAGGTTCCGGGTGTGGGCACCTCCGTGCCGAGCACGCCCAGTTCGCGTCCGTGGCTATCGACAACGATGTCGCGCGAGCCGTCCTGGCCGCGCAGAATGGGATCGTAAGCCTCTTCGACACCGGAGCGGCCCACCACATCGCCGGGTTGGTAGAAGGCGTAACGTGGGTCGTCCAGCATCTCCTCAGAAACCTCGCCCACGTAGCCGATCAGGTGGGCGGCGAAGCCGTTGCTGGGGTACAGGCGACGCTGCTCGTCGATGGTCTCCAACTCTGGCAGTTCGTTGCCGTGTGCGGCGATGAAGGCCAGCTCGTCAGGCGTGATGTCGGATTTGAGCGGGATAGGCTGGTAGTTCGGTGTGTGCCGATAATGGCGCAGCGTGCTTTGGATCTGCTCCACATCCATGTGCAGGCCGCTGGCGATCAACGGCAGATCGGCCTGTAGATAGCGGGCCTGTTCGGGCACCAAAAAGCAGGTGACCGAGGGGTAGTTGTCCACAATCAGGCGGCCTTCGCGGTCATAGATTTTGCCGCGCGGGGCTAGGATGGGAACCTTGCGCACACGATTGGCCTGCGCCAGCGCGCGATAGTTTTGCGCACCCAGCACCTGCAAGCGCCACAGACCTGAGATGAGAATCACCAGGACGAGCGCGATCAGATACTGGAACACGGCGAGCTTGATGGCCGGAACTTTTTCTTCCGAGTGGCGGGCCGGGTTGGTCATGGCTGATACGCTCGCATGGCAAAAATTCTCCGCTGACTCTGGCTACTCCCGCTGGCGCAAACGATCGAGGAAGGTGAACAGAATCACCGCGACTAGCGCGTTGATGGCCGCGCGCAATAACTCGTGGCCCAAAAACCACTCCATCGGCAGGTTCAGCAGCAGGCGCACGATCAAAAAGCGCAGCAAGCTGTCGAGCAGTGTGAAGAAAAACATCATCAGAATGCGCGTGCCGGGATTGTCCACGTCAATGCGCGCGCCGACGGAGGCGGCCAGATAGCCCGCCATAGCTTTGGAGATGCCTTGAATGCCCAACGGAAAATGCGTGAGCGCATCCTGCGCGATGCCAATGCCGGTGCCGAGCAGCGCACCGCTAACGGGATTGCGGCGCGAGACCGCAAAGTACACCGTGACGCACAGCGGCAGGTCCACCAGGGTAAAGCTGGCATGGCGCAGCGGCAGATAGGCTTGCAGCAAAATGGCAAAGATCGGCGTCAGAATGAAGACCGCCGGATGAAAGCGGTGCTGGCGAATCTCCTCGCGCGTGTTGTGGTCCAGCAGTGCCATGTTAGGGCTGCGCCTCCGGCTGTGTTGGGGCAGAAGAGTCGGGCGCGACAGCATCGGAAGCTGCGGGCGCGGCGGTGGGCGTGGTCGGCTGCGCAGGAGTGGCATCCGCTGCGGGCGCTGTCGTTGGCGTTGTCGCGGAGGTTCGCTTGCGGCGTGGCTTTTTGCCGGTGGACGCGGGTTGCGGCGTGGTCGCGTCGGTTGGAGTCTGCTCGCCCGAAGCTGTGGCAGCCTCTGGCTCATTGGGCGGCGAGAAGCGATCCGGATGCAGCGGCAGCGGTGGCTGCGCGGGCGGCGGCGGCGCATTTGGGTCTTGGCCGGGCAGTGGCTTGCCATTCGGGCCGAGCTTCGTCTGCTCCGGGCCGGTGTCCTGACCAGGTAGGCGCTGGGCCAGCACGTCGGCAGCGCGCTGTTCGCTGGAGATCAGGTCGGATTCCTCTTGCGTAGGCAGGGCGCTGCCAATCTGCGTAATGACGAGCACCTCTTCCAAGCGCGACAGCTTGGCATCGGGCCGAACGAGCACGGCCATGTAGGGCGCGCGCTCCGGGTCGCTGACCACGCGCTCGACAACGCCGACTGGCAGCCCGCGCGGGTAGACTTCATCGCCGCCGCTGGTAATGACGGTCTCGCCCGGCTGAATCTGTTCATCGGGCAGAATGTTGATGATCTCCGTCTTGCCCTCCGCCGTGCCGCGCAGGATGCCGCGCAGGCGCGTCGATTGCAGAATCACGCCCAGGCCGCTGGCGGCATCGTTGATCTCCAGCACTTGCGCTGTGTGGCCG
>JAJZCX010000008.1 GCA_021851625.1 Acidobacteriota bacterium
CGTGGCGCGAGTGCAGGCGGTGGAGGAGGAGGCGGTGCTGGAGCCGCAATCGGCTGCGGCTGCACCGTCAGATTATTCACCACAGTCTTTACGCCGGAGATCTGCGCCGCATCGGCAGCGGCCAACTCCCGCGCGGCGTCATTATTCACCGTGCCGGAAAGCGTGACCACGCCGTGGTCGGCCTGCACTTGAATCGGCAGAGAAGCCAGCGCGCTCTCAGCGGCAAATTGACGCTCAATCCCAGCAGTAATCTGGGTGTCATTCGCGGGGGCGGGGGCTTTGTTGCAACCAGCGCTGAGCGCCAGGGCGGCAGCCAGTGTGCCCATGAAAAACAATGTTCGCGGATCGAAACGGTGCATACAGGCGTTCCTTTTCGAGCAGTATCGAGTGCCAAACTCAGGCTAGACTCAGTGTATGTGCGCGCTGCAGAACTGCACCAACCTAAGTGTTGTGTAGCGCAGCCCCAGGATTTGGACGAGTGACGGCACAAAAGGTTTCCTGCGCGCCGCGTAAATTGCCCATCCCGGCTGCATTTGCTACCATTTCGTAGTTGACGCGCAATCTGGAACCAAGAGAGGTACCTGCGATGGAAGACAAAGATACAGCCAGCATAGGATGGTTCGTGGCGGGGTTGACTCTGGGCGCGCTACTGGGCGTTCTGTTTGCTCCCAAGTCCGGCAAGGAAACACGCGAGGGCATCGCCCAAGGCGCGCGCGAAGGCCGCGATTATCTGTCCGAGCGCGGGCGTGAAGTGCAGGAGCGCTTCGGCTCCGCAGTCGAACGTGGCAAAGACCAGTTGGACGATCTGACTGGACGCGCCAAGGACAAACTGAATCGCGGACGCAGCGCATGGAGCGGCCTGGCCGAACGGGGACGCGACGTGTTGGATTCCTTTGGTGGGCAGACGGATCGCATCGCCGCCATGGAAGCGGGCAAAGAGGCCTTTCGCTCCAGCATCAACGAGGCAGGCGAACACCGCTCTTCGTAAGAAAATTTGGCCGCACCGGCAGCGATGCCGCAGACAATTGCAGCGCGGAGACAGTGCGCGCAAACGCAGGTATAGTTGGAGCGGCTGCCAACGCGCGGAACAGATACCACAACAGCCAGCATTCCGCAGAAGGAGATTCGATGACACTTCCCAACAATTCCATGCTGTTGCCGCTCTTTATCGGTGTGACGGCGCTGGGCGTTTTGTTGCAGGCCGGGGTGCTGCTAGCGCTGTATGTGGGCATTCGCCAGGCCGAGCGCCACGTGCTCGAAAAGCTGGATGAAATCTACGAAGATGTCTCCCCCTTGCTGCAAACCGCGCACGTGCTGCTGGAGGAGACCGGCGGAAAAATCCGAGCCATTGCTGACAACGCGCACGCCATCAGCGAAAAGATTCGCGACCAGGTGGATAACACCGGCGCAGCCGTGGGCGAGATCGCCAATCGTACGCGCCAGCAGGCCGAGCGCGTGGATGCCATGGTCACGGAGATACTCGACACGGTTGCAGACACCTCGCGCCTGGTGCAAGACAGCATTCTGTCGCCGCTACGGCAGGTGGGCGGCTGGCTCGGCTCCGTGCGCAGCATTTTAGATGCGCTGCGCCGCCCCGAACGCAAGCCCCGCACCCACGAAGAACATACCTACTAAACCGCGACCACCGTTGTCGTCGCATTCTCCCAGGTCTCAAAAACGAGACCTGGGGCACCCTGGTGCCCTTTTAGGAAAGCCTCTCGACATAGCAGCAACAAGAAGCGCTCGCCAAAGGCGAGCGCTTATTTTGTTGCTTGTTTTTGTTCTTGTTCGGGCCTGTTTGGGAACCCTTAGCTAGCGGATTCTTCAACGCTGGTTTTGGTCTGTGCGACGGTCCAGTTGGTATCGCCGACCTTGAAGCGAGCAAAGCGGCGCACCACAATGTTCTCGCCCAGCTTGCCGATCTTTTGCGCGATCAACTGGCTGATGGTCACCGTCTGCTCCTTGATGAAAGGCTGCTCCAGCAGGCAGACCTCCTCGTAGAACTTCGACATTTTGCCTTCGACGATCTTCTCGACCACAGGCGCGGGCTTGCCGGTGGCTGCTGCTTGGGCGCGATAGATTTCCTTCTCGCGCGCCATGTCCTCTGCCGTCACATCTTCCTTGCGAATGTAGCGCGGATCCGTCGCCGCGATGTGCATGGCGATGTCTTTGAGCATGTCTTGGAAGTCCGCGGTGCGGGCGACAAAGTCACTCTCGCAGTTGACCTCCAACAGCACGCCGATCTTGCCGCCAGCGTGGATGTAGGTGCCCACGGCACCTTCGCTGGCCGTGCGGCTGGCTTTCTTGGCCGCAGAGGCCATGCCCTTTTTGCGCAGCACGACGATGGCCTCTTCCAGATTGCCCTTGGCCTCGGCCAGAGCGGAGCGGCAGTCCATCATGGGCGCGCCGGTCTTGTCGCGCAGTTCCTTTACCATTGCAGCGGAGATTGTTTCGGTCACGGTCGACATCCTTTTTCTTTCAACCTCATTGTGCATTCCCTGGGAATGCGAATCTGTGCATCGTGTGGAAACAAAAGCGGCGCGGTCGTCTTGCACCGCACCGCCTGAGAAGTTCGCTCTGAATGGAGCGGCGCTGGTGGGCTACATAGCTCAACAAGCGCCCCAACAGCGGAGGGTTTACAGGCTGTTGCCAGCCAGCTCCGCGGGTTCGTCCTCGGCAGTGGTCACGGCAGCCGGGGCTTTGCGAATCCCGCCGCCCAAGGCCTGTTCCAAGTCCACTTCATCGGCCAGTTCTGGATCGTAGGCGTTGGCGCTCAGCACGCTGGCAACCTCTGGCGACAGAACGGCTTCTTCCCCGGTGGCGATGCTGGCCACTTCGGCCAACTGCTTGTCTCCAGCGGCCTGCACGCCTTCCACGATGGAGTCGGCGATTTTCGAGGTGAACAGGCGAATGGCGCGCAGCGCGTCATCATTGCCTGGGATCACGTAATCGACCAGCGTCGGATCGCAGTTGGTGTCCACCACGGCGACAACGGGAATGCCCAGCTTGCGGGCTTCCTTGACGGCAATCTGTTCGTTGTTGGAGTCCACGACAAAGATCGCATCCGGCAGGCGGCGCATGTTTTTGATGCCGGCCAAGTTGGCCTGCAAGTGCTTGCGCTCGCGCTCCAAGCGAATGATTTCCTTCTTCGTCAACAGATCGTAGCGGCCGTCGGTGGCCATCTCATCGAGTTCCTGAAGGCGCTTGACAGACTTCTGCACGGTGGTCCAGTTGGTAAGCAGACCGCCCAGCCAGCGCTGATTGATATAGAACATGCCGCAACGTGTGGCCTCTTCGGCAATGGCATCCTGCGCCTGCCGCTTGGTGCCCACAAACAAAATCACCCGACCCTCGGCTGCCATGTCCGTGGTGAACTTGGCCGCTTCTTTGAACATCTTCAGCGTCTTTTGCAGGTCGATGATGTAAATGCCGTTGCGTTCGCCAAAGATATATTCCTTCATCCTTGGGTTCCAGCGCTTTGTCTGATGCCCGAAGTGGACTCCCGCTTCGAGCAGTTCCTTCATGGTGATGGTAGCCAAACAGCCTCCTTGTGATTTGCATTCCAGCAATGCTGCGTGCAGCCGGGCTGGAATTTATCCCACTTACGCGGGAGATTGAACAACAAACTGACTGGCCCGCGCGCAGCGCCCTTTGCATTGGCGCGCCGCAGACCGAAACACCCAAACACCAACCCCAACCGCCGGCCAGCAGCCCGGCCAAATCTCTGGCTCAGGCTGCCGCCGCGTGCTGGTTTGCCGCTCCAGCGTCTAGCGCTTGGAGAACTGGAAGCGCTTGCGCGCGCCCTTCTGGCCGTACTTCTTGCGTTCCTTCATGCGGGCATCGCGGGTCAACAATCCCTCAGCCTTGATGGAGGGGCGCAGCTCAGCATTGAACTCGACCAACGCGCGCGCGGTGCCCATCTTGACGGCATCGGCCTGGGCCGAAACGCCGCCGCCCTTGACCGTGGCCAGCACGTCAAAGGTTGCTGTGGTCTCCGTCATAGCCAACACGCGACGCGCACTGGCGCGCTGCTGCTCGGTGACGAAGTACTCTTCAAAGGCCCGTCCGTTGACGGTGAACTTGCCGCTGCCCGGGCGCAGAAACACGCGAGCCACGCTCGCCTTGCGTCGTCCGGTTCCGTAGTATTGCACGATCTCTGCCATGTGGTTTCCGCTGTCTCTCTTCAAAAAAAATCTTCGAACTGTTTTCGTCCGCAGCCACGCCGTAACAGCGCAGCCGTACGGGCGTCCTTACTGCGCCAACGCCATCACTTCCGGCTTCTGCGCCTCATGCGGATGCTGGTCGCCGCGATAGACCTTCAGCTTGGTGGCCATCTGGCGGCCCATCTTGCTCTTGGGCAGCATGCCCTTGACGGCCTGCTCGACGATCTGCTCCGGGCGGCGATTCAGCAGGCGGATGAAAGACTCCTCACGCAGGCCGCCGGGAAAGCCCGTGTAGCGGCGATACATTTTCTGCTGGCTCTTCAAGCCCGTCAGGCGAATCTTTTCGGCGTTCAACACGATGACGTGGTCGCCGGTATCAATATAAGGGGTGTACTGCGGGCTATTTTTGCCGCTCAGCACGCGCGCGGCCTGGCTGGCCAGTCGGCCCAGCGTCTGTCCGCTGGCGTCCAACACGAACCACTTGCGCACGATCGTCTGCTGGGTGGGGATAAACGTTGACATCAATCTTCCTTCCTTCGGTACAAACTGCTCTGCAAAATCAAAAATCTTCCGTACAAAACCAACTCGCTCCGCCTGCTGCCGCTTCCATGCCAAACCAACACGGACCAAATCCGCATGCAACCCGATCAAGCTTCGGGTGCAGGCTTCGCCGCGACGTACTGCGCGCGCACTGGCTCTGGGCCAACAGGCAGCCCAAGAACACTCGCGGTCAACTGCCAGAATCGCGTGTGCCGCAATCGCCCGGCCTGACACGAGGTGTTCAACCGCGTGCGTGCCGTCATTGCGTGGGGCGCAGTTCACATGGCTCCCATGCCGCCGGAGCCGTGGCCTGCGCGACAACTTCCGCGTGGCCAATGCTCATCGCCTGCCGTGGAGCCGGTGCCGCCTGCCCACGCCACAAAGCGAGAGACTGCGCAAGGCTCTCAGAATACCGGATTTCCCCGGGGAGAGTCAATTGGCTTCTCCACTGGGGCGAGGTCGCATCGCAAGAATGAATTTGCTTGACCCCGGTTGGAGTTGCGGATTCGAAACCAATGAACGAGACGATATATTATGGCAAGTATTTGCTCTGTGGGGGAATTCTAGAAACATGTTGAACTTGAAAGATACGATCGATCAAGTTTGCCGCAAGGCGACTCAATTTCGTCCCTACACCTTCAGCTTATGTAGTTTGCAAAGTGCGCAGCATCTGGCCAATGGCAATAAAATTCGAATCACGTGCAACGGCCCAGGTCAATATACGGTGGATGTTCTCGATCCGCAGGATGCGTTCATTCAAACTGTGAATATGGGAAAAATTTATGCAACCGCCGGCATGATCAGTTCCACGGCCTTTGCAAAAACCCAATATGGCAATGTTGTCGATGACTATTTATTCGGCATAATTTATGACGTTCAAGATCGCAATATGTCCTATAGCAGCGGTGGTATCATCGCGCAGAAAACAGTCAAGACGTCCGCCTGCATGGAATGTGGGCTGGTGCTTCCTCTGCGCAACCTGACCATCGATCACCAACGTCCGCAGACTGGAGGAGAAGTGGAAGCCGTTCTCAAAACCTTCCGAGCCTTCGGTTTAACAACAGAAGGGCCGCAAGGGCCAAAGGGAAAAATGATTTTGGCGTATGTGCAGGCCAGCGCTCAACCCACAACGCAATTTCCCCAGCAAATCAATCAATTGATTCACGCCATTCCCACAAAGCCAGGTCGTGGGCCTCTCGGGGGTACGAGCCTTATCAACCGCTACACGTTGAACAACGAAGGAACGATCTTGTATAGCTTTGCTGTGGAAGCAGGGCAGTTGGAGGAACTGAAGTCCCAGTGCATGCATGGGTTGTTGAACCTGCAACCGATGTGTGGGGCCTGCAATTCCAGCCGTCAAAACCCAACCAAATTTTGAGCTACGCGGCACCCACCCCATCCAAGCAGTTGCAGAAGTCTTGGCACCAGTGGAAGACGTCGGCTTTGCGCACATTGCGTCGAAGCCGCAGCATACGCTTTCTGCGTTCTTTGGGGCCGGTTTCGAAGGCGCGGAGGACGGCCTCGGCCACGCCCTCGATGTCATAGGGATTCACTAGGATAGCGCCGCCGCGCATCTGCGCCGCAGCCCCGGCAAACTCGCTGAGCACCAACATGCCGCGGCACTCGACCTGAGCGGCGCAGAACTCCTTGGCCACCAGATTCATGCCATCCTTGAGTGGCGTAATCAGGGCGATATCCGCCGTGCGGTACAGGGCCAGCAGCTCGGTTCGACTCAGCGAGCGGTGGATGTAGTGCACGGGCGTCCAGCCGGAGTCGCTGAATGTGCCATTGATCTGGCTGATGAGCGTTTCGATCTCCAGCTTCAGCTCGCGGTACTTGGGAATCTGCTCGCGGCTGGGCACGACGATTTGTACCAGGCTGATCTTGCGGTGTACCTCTGGATGCGTGGTCAGCAAATGTCGAAAGGCCTTCAGCCGCTCTGGGATGCCTTTGGTGTAATCCAGGCGATCGACGCCGAGCACAATCTGCTGCCCGTGCATGTCGCGGCGCACCAGTTCGGCGCGTTGGAGCACCGGCGGCTGCTCAGCGGCGCGAGCAAACTCATTGTAGTCGATGCCGATGGGAAAGACGCGGATCAGGCTGGCGTGCTCGCCATCGCTGGAGTAGACCTCGTCCTCGACGCGCTGCAACTCCATCTCTGGCAGCAGACGGCGCACGCAGCCGACAAAGTTCCGCTGGTCGCGCGGAGTTTGAAAGCCGATCACGTTGAACTGAAACAGCGCCCGAAGAATCTGGCTACGCCAAGGCAGTTTTTCAAAGATGTCCAGCGGCGGAAAAGGAATGTGCAGAAAGAAGCCCATGCGATGGTGCAGGCCCATCTCCCGCAGAAATTTCCCGGTCAGCATCAGGTGGTAGTCATGCACCCAGATGCGGGAGCCGCTCTGGGCCGTGTGCGCGATGGTGGTGGCAAATTTGTGGTTAACGCTCGTGTATGCCTTCCAATAGGTCGGGTCAAAGTTGCAGCGGGATTGTAGATCGTGAAAGAGCGGCCAGACGATCTCGTTGGAAAAGCCTGCGTAGAAGCCGTGTTGTTCCGCCGACGTTAGCGGAATGCCGATCATGTCGCAAGTGTCGTCGGCGCGCGCGCTGCCTGCGGAGAGTTCCAGCAGCGCCTCCGCCATACCGGAGTTTGCGTCGAACGATCCGATCCACGCACCTTTTTGCGAGGCAAGCACTGGGCGCAACGCCGTCACCAACCCGCCAGAACTGGGCTTGAGTTGCATGCCTTCCGCGCTGGGTTCCACGGTGGCCGGCAGGCGGTTGGAGATCATAATCAGATTGTGGGCAACTTGCATTGGCTCCTCCTCGTATGGTTTCGCGTCTATGGCTGCGTGCGATGGAGCCATGTCTCCAAAAAGCCCAGTAACTCTTCTGGCGGACGAATCCACGCCTGTGCGTGCGTGGTGCGCCACTCAGGCCGCACCAGCACGGTAAGCGATGGGCTGTAGCCGCGCAAGGCGAGGAATGCGTCCTCGTCTGTAGGATCATCTCCCAAATAGGCGACGGGAGTCTGCGGCGGAAGCTCGCCAAGAATTGTGCGGACGGCTTCGCCTTTGTTCTGCTGCGGTACCCGCAACTCTAGCCCACCGTCAAACTCCAGCAGCGGCGTACCCAGGAGCGCGGTCCAAGGCTGCCAAGCAGCGTGGACCGACTCTTCAATCGCGCGGGACTCCGCCGGAGACAGCCCGCGCCAATGCACGGCCACACTGCCATGCTTCACCTCAGCCAGATGCAGCAGGCCCAGCCGGGGCAGTTCTGCCAGCGCTCGTTGCAGCATCTCCTGTTCCTGCTGGCTCGGCTCGATAGTGTCCAGCCGTCCGCCGGGATGGAGTCGCTGCATGCCGTGCGCACCCCAAACCTCCGGAGTAGGCGCAATGTCTAGCAGTTGGCGCACTTCATGCGCTGGCCGTCCGCTGATGAAGACCAGCCGCGTGGGCGTTTCCGTTTGGATACGCTCCAAAATTCGCTGAAAGCCTGGGTAGGGCCTCGCCTGATGGCGATCCACGTGGAACGGGGCCACGGTACCGTCATAATCCAGGGCTAGAACTCCGGTAGACGCGCGGCCCAGCCGGGCGAAGAAGGCTTCGAAATCCTGCGACCGATCTTGCGACGTTGTCCCCTGCACTCGACCCTCGCCTACAGGTTAGATGCCAAGGCAGGGCATGGCAACCAGCGGGAGGGGAAATAACCATTGACAAGATTTTCAGTTTGCGCCACAATCACACACCACGGCAAAATAGCGCCGAAAAAAAACGGCCCCTCTTTGCGGGAGGGGCCAATCTGCCTTGGTTCTCTCTTTGTGTGAGAGCTTTTGAGTCGCCTTGGTTATTCGTACTGGTTTGGTTGCGGCACAACCTCATTGGAGGAGGACTGCGCGGGGCCGGGTTGCGCCGCACCCACCGGAGAGCCGTCCAACATCGCGGACGCGCTCAAGGTCGACAAACTGTTGCGGATCACACGCACTTCCACGATATTGCCGCGGGGATGCGCGTTGGAACTTGCACCGCTGGCATCCGCGCTTCCGCTGGCGTCCATGGGCACATCGCCCAAAGCCACTTCACGGATGCGGTACAGCGGAACTTGGTGAGCTTCATACAGGTAACGGGCCACGGCGGAAGCCGTGCGTTGCGACGCGGCCAGACCGGCCCGTCCGCGCAGGGATGAATATCCCTGCACCTCAATCAAATATCCCTTTTGCCACTGCACTTTGCTAGCCACTTGGTCCAGCGTGGATTTCTCCTGCTGGCTCAGCGTGTCTTTGCTATTGGGGAAGCGAATCTCGACTTGCGAAACATCTTGGTACTGGTCGATGCCGTCGATCGTGGAACGAATCTGTTGTGTACGCGCATTCGCCATGACGGCAGTGGATTGCGCCTGGTCGGCCATACTGGCCGCCTGTTGCGCGTGGGTTGCCGCAGCTTGGGCCGTTGTATTGGCTCGGTTCAGTCCGGCCTGCACATGTGCATCCAAGTCGTGGAGCTGCTGGGCGTTAAATGCGCTTAATCCCTTCAGTTCTTGCAAGCGATCCTGCACCGGCGTCGTTTGACGCTTCACCCAGCCCTTGCTGGCGAACGGGGCCAAATGTCCCCAGAAACCATCTTTTTTCGGCTGGGATTGGGCTGCGGGCTGTGCGCTGGCATATTGCGCGTTGTATTTGCTGAGTTGATCGTTGGTGGTGCTGGCCGGTGCGGTGGTTGCTAGGCCGCTGACGGTGCCGGTCTGCACTTGGGCGGGGCTGGCTTGGGCCTGCGGGGCGGAGGCAGCGGTCTGTTGTGCGGCAATGGGCAACGCCATCACTGCTACAGCAGTGGCGACGGCGATCCAGAGTCGAGAGGAACTGCGCATCTTCGGGGATGAGACTGCATATCCTGCTTCCATACAACCGGCCTCCTTGATATTGGTGTCGTGCGGAGCGCACCCAGCGTGCCGCACGAGGTATTTTGGGGATGAGTTTCCCAAGCACACGCTGCGGTACGCGTCAGATATGCACGTGGCGTACCAAAAAGATGGGTGGAAGGGAAATTCTATGGAAATCGTTTGAAATCTTTCAATTGCAGGATATATATCCTCGCAGACTTGCCAAGTACACCCGAACAATGGCCGGTAGTTTCTACTCGAAGATGTAATTTTTTCCTAATCCAAGCTGCAAAAAATGCCGAAACGGCGCTGGCTGCGCGCGCCTCTACTTGCTGGGCGCAGCCAAGCGGACGGTATCGACCTCAACATGGGGAACCTGCTGATTCCACATAGGGGAAACGTCGTCGAAAATCAGCCGGAACTCGTGGGATTGGCCGGGTTTGAGCGGCTCGGCGCTGATAGGCTCCGTGTCCACGTACGGTTCATGGGTACGGATGAGCAGCATGGGCAACGTCTCCACCTGCGGCTGGTCGCCGCCATCGCTGGAAAAGGTGGCCGTAACGGTGACGCCGGTGACGATCTGTGTGCCGTGGTTGGTGATAGTGCCGTCGATATAGGTGACTTGGCTGCCCGCGAAGTTCTCCGCCTGGCTCATGCGCGGATCGCTCAATTCCAAGAACTGTGCGTAGGGGCTGACTTGGGATGCGTCGGCAGAGGCGGTGGGCGTGGTGTTGGACGCGTGCCTGCCCAAGAAAAGAATCAGGCCGAGAATCACCACCACAACAGCGGCGGCAGAGGCCCACGGCATCCAATTGCGTTCCGTGTCGGACTCCTGCTGTTGCCCAAAGGTGAGACCAGCAGGGGCACGGTTCGCATCGGGGGCTGGCACTTGCGCGCGCACCGGCTTGTGGGGCTTCTGCGTCATGGCACGATTCTACCTCTAGCGGCACTGCGACGAACGAAAACTTGCGCTGCGCATCCGCCGTACAATTTTTCTCCAGATTTTCACTCGTGCGCCGCTTCCCTTTGCCGAAAATTACGTCTAACAGGAGTCACAGCGCGTTCGTGGACGATTCGGGCGCTTAATTCGGAGGGGATGATGCGCACGTTCACACAACGATTGCACCACGCGGAGCAGAGTCGCCGCAGCCGGAGGAATTCGGTTCATGCAAAGCCACTGCCTGCCGCACCGGCCCCGATGACGGATTGGGCCTATCGCGCCGCAGCTTTAGCCGCGGCACTGTTGTTATTGGCCACAGCAGGCGGCGCGCTCTAGATCGTCGCTTAAAACCCCACGCTGAAGCCGCTGCTGACGCGCTGGCGAAAGTCTCGGCCCTGCATCCACACGGGAATGCACATCTGTTGCAGGCGCGAGCGCATCCGCTCGCCAATGCGGTCGCCCAGGGTTTCCTCACGCGCGGCGCGGGCTGCGGCCTTGCGTGGAGAGTGTTCGCCTGCATCATTTGTAGCTAGCGCGGGCGGATCGTTTGGATAATTCGTCGTGATGATGGTGACGCGCTGGTGGTTGTAGCGCGTATTCAGCACGTGCGCCACCGTGTCCCACACCCAGTCGGTGGGCCGCACCGCTCCCAGTTCGTCGAGCACCAGCACCTCGGCCTCAAAGATGGGGCGCAAAATTCCCAACTCCGTGGCGGCGACCTGTGGGTTGTAGGAGTGTTGAATCTCCTTCAGCAGTTCGCGGTAATCGCAGAAGAGGCCGACGGCGCCTTTTTGCTCAATGAGCGCGCGCAACAGCCCGACGGCCAGGTGGGTTTTGCCCACGCCGATGCCGCCGGTCAGCAGCAGGCCACGCCCATCCTGCTCCACGCGAAAGCTGTCGGCAATGTGCCGCGCAGCCGTCAAGGCTTTGGTCAGCGTGCCGTCCGCGCCGTGGAAGCGCGTCTCAAAGTTTTCCAGTTCGCAATGGGCATAGCGAGCGGGAATGCGCGCACGGCGCAGGCGCAACTCGGCCTTGCGGGCAATCTGGCAGGAACACTCGGCGGCAAACTGCGCGCCGTCTTCCCGAACGATGACGCGCAGACCACTGCCGCCGCACAGGGCGCAGGGCTTGGGCACGCCGGGCGCTGACCTGTCGGGGCGCTGCTCGTCTGGATTTTTTCCGTCGGGGGGAAATGGGGTTGCATCCCTGTGTGCGCCGCTGGCCATGCCGTGTCTCCCGTGTCCCTAGTATCGCAGTCGGGGGCCGGTGCGGCGCGGAGCAAATCCCGTTGCGAACTGTGGGAAACCGGGGTATCCTAAGGAGTACGTCAAGACGGGCTGTTGCAGGTTCTTGGTACATTAGGAAAGGTTTTTTGCCCCATGCCGAAGCAGGACATTCATCCGAAGTATGAAACCATCCGCGTGCTGTGCGCTTGCGGAACCAGTTTTGAAACCCGTTCGACCCACAAGGGCGACGTTCACTTGGAGATTTGCTCCAGTTGCCATCCGTTCTACACCGGCAAGCAAAAGCTGGTGGATACGGCAGGCCGCATCGAGCGCTTCCGCCGCAAATACGCCAAGAGCGATACCGGCAAGGCCGAGACGGCTGCTGCTGCAAAGTAAGCTCCGAGAACGGATGCAAGCACGATTGGGCCTCCGCTGCGGCGGGGGCCTTTTTGATGCAGGCGAAACCGGCCAAGTGTTCGACCGAATCCCGACGAGACGATGAGAAAGCATTGGGACAATCCGCGCGACCACACCATGCCGAGCGGCGTGCGCGTGCCTGCGTCGTTTTCCATCGGCGCGGTGCGGATTGCTCCAGCGACGGTGCTGGCTCCCATGGCGGGCGTGACGGATACGATCTTCCGTCGCTTCATTCGCAATGCCAGCTTGTTTAGCGGCACGGTGGCGGCAGACGCAATCAACACGATCAACCTCAGCGCAGGCGTGGAGCAGACCATCAGCAACGCGCAATCCGGCTGCGGGCTGCTGATGACGGAGTTCACCTCCGCCGACGGACTGTCGCGGATGCGCGAATCCAAGCGCAAGCGCTACCTGACGTATTACGACGATGAGCACCCCATCGCCGCGCAGATCTTTGGCTCCGACCCGACAACGCTCTCCGAGGCGGCGCGCATCATTGAAGACGCGGGCTTTGACAGCGTGGATTTGAATCTGGGTTGCCCGGCCAAGCGCGTGGTGCGCTGCAATGGCGGCAGCGGATTGCTGCGTGACCTGCCGCTGATCGCGCGCATCTTCGAACAGGTGCGCGCGTCCGTGAGCATTCCCTTTACGGTGAAGTTTCGCTTGGGTTGGAGCGATGACCACATCGTGTGCGTGGAGTTGGCCAAGCTGGCCGAGGCGAGCGGACTGAACGCCGTGGCCCTACATGCCCGCACGCGCGAACAGGGCTACACCGGCGCGGCGCGTTGGCAGTGGATTGCCGCAGTCAAGGATGCGGTGCGCATTCCTGTGATCGGCAATGGCGATATTCGCACGCCACAGGATGCCTGCGCGATGGTGGCAGAGACCGGCTGCGACGCGGTGATGATTGGGCGCGCGGCTCCGGCGAATCCGTGGATCTTTCGACAAATCGCCGAATACACTGCGCATGGCAGCTACACGCAGCCGACGGAGATGGATCGCTACCGCATGATTCGCACCTACTTCGCCATGCTGCTGGCCGAGGAGCACCCGGAGGCCGCAGGCAAGATGAAGCAGTTCGCCTCGTGGTTCACGCATGGCGTGCCCGGAGGCGCTGCGCTGCGCAAGTCGATTTATGAGGCCAAGACGGGCACTGCGGTGCTCGACGCCGTGGAGCAATTCTTTGCGCAGCGCGCGGAGATCGATGTGGTGCTGTCTGGCGATGCGCTGGCGCTGGCGGATTCCGCCGCAACGATTGCCACGTTCGCGTAGGGACGTTTCGCCAACGTGTTGTCATTCTGCGCGAACGAATGCAAAAATCCTGCCCTAACCGAAAGATGCTCTAGACACGGCTGCGTTCGCGTTGGAGTTCGCGATAGAGAGCGCTCTTCGACGCTCCGCGTTCGCGGGCGATGCGTTTGAGCGCGGCCATCTCGTCGAGTGATTCGGACTGCATCAACTCCGCCAGGCGCGCGCTGATGCTGGTCGTTGGCGTAACGCCCGACTGCGTATCGGCATCGGGCGCGCCAGCCAGGAGCAGCGTCATCTCTCCGCGTTGGATTTCTCTGTCACGCAGCGCGGCGAGCAACTCGTGCAGCGGACCGCGCAAAAATTCTTCGTGAATCTTGGTCAGCTCGCGTGCCAAGACAGCGTGGCGGTCTGCGCCGAAGACAGCCACTGCATCCTCCAAAGTGGACAGAATGCGATGTGGCGCTTCGTAGAAAACCAGTGTGGCGCGTTCGCTGCGCAGCGATTCAAAAAAACTGCGGCGCTCGCCCGCACGCGCAGGCGCAAAGCCGAGGAAGAGAAATCGCTCGGTGGACAAACCCGCAGCGGCCAGCGCGGTGACAGCGGCGCAAGGGCCAGGGATGGGCGTGACGGCAATGCCTGCGGCGATGGCAAGCTGCACAATCTCCGCGCCGGGGTCGGAGATGCCGGGCAGGCCTGCGTCAGAAACTAGCGCGAGGCTCTCGCCCTGTTGCAGGCGCGCGAGCAGTTCGGCTCCGCGCGCGCGCTCGTTATGCTGGTGGTAGCTGACGGTGGGCGTGTGGATGTCAAAGTGCGCGAGCAGCTTTTGCGTCTGGCGTGTGTCTTCACAGGCGATGCAGTCGGCCTGGCGCAGCACGCGCAAGGCGCGCAGTGTGATGTCCTCCAAGTTGCCGATGGGCGTGGCGACGATGTACAGGCCGGGCGCAAGCGGCGCTTCGGGCATCTCCCTCATGGTGTCGGCGTCTGCTCGGCAATTTGCAGCTTGCGTTTTTCGCCGAGCAGCCCCATGCTGTGCATCAGATTTTGCAGTGTGACAATGCCGACGATGCGTTCGCCGTCCAGCACAGGCACCAGCGGCAGGCCGCGGTCGCCATGGATGCGGCGAAAGATCGCGCCGAGAGAATCCTCTGGCTGCGCCACTTGAAAGACGCGGGCCATGA
>JAJZCX010000009.1 GCA_021851625.1 Acidobacteriota bacterium
CATGGCGATGCACCGCGCCAGACCAATCAGAATCAGCCCGCGCATGTAGGCAGGTTCGTGACGCAAAAATACAATGGCCAGCGCAAACATCAACACCGGCCCGATCAGCCAATTTTGCAAAAGAGACAGTGCGAGAAGCCTGCGTTGGTGAAAGATCTGATGTAGCTTTTCGTATCGCACTTTGGCCAGCGGCGGATAGAGCATCAAGATGAGGCCGATGGCGATGGGAATGTTTGTGGTGCCGTGTTGCAATCCTCCAATCCACTCCGCGGAGCTTGGAACCCAACGGCCCAGTGCAAGTCCGGCAGCCATGGCCAGAAAAATCCAAAGGGTTAAATATCTGTCCAGAATCGAAAGCCCAGCAGCGCGTTTGCAAGGCAGGGAAGGATTCGTTTGATTTGTGCAGCAGTTCATGCGGATGCCTTTTTTGATTTCAGTTGTGTAGGCCGTGGAGCGTTACGCACTGGCAGTAATGTTTTCGGTGCGCAGCAGGCTTGATCCAGCCGTTTGCGCTCGCTTTGCATCTGCGCGTCTTCACTTAGCCAATGCAGCGCCGCGTCCAAGACGCGCTTCGCCGCAGCAGGGGCTGGGGAAGTGATGCGGTAGTGCATCCATTTGCCCTCGCGTCGCGCTGCAACGAGTCCGGCGCGTCGCAAATAGGCGAGGTGGCGGGAAATCTTTGGCTGGCTTTCACTCAAGATGCTGGTGAAGTAACAGACGCAGATTTCACGGTCTGCCATTAGATTGAGAAGGCGCAGGCGGGTTTTGTCCGCCAGAGCACTGAAGATTCTGTCTGGCCCAATGGGTTTGCGCTTGCTGTCCATGGAAATATTATATATGCATTAGCAAATATATATAGTGTCGCTATACAGAGGTGCTTCAGCCATGCACAATAAGACAGGTAAATTCATGCGCACGCTTATCCATGCCGCCCGTCTGCTGACCGCTCAGGAGTCCATCGTCCACCCAGCCATACTGATCGAGGATGGACGCATTCTCAGCATCCACTCACTGGATGAAGCGGCTGCTCCGCAGGCGGAGCAATACCTCGACTACAAAGATGCAACGCTCGCTCCAGCATTTTTCGATGTGCACATGCACGGTGCACGCGGACACGATGTAATGGAGGGCACGCGGGATGCGATCGATACGGTTGGATTGTTTCTAGCGCAACATGGAGTTGGGTCGTATCTGGCAACGACGGTAACTGCTCCCGAAGAAAAAATTCTTGCGGCGCTGGACGGACTGGCCACGCAAATCGAGCGCGCGGAGCACCCTGGTGCTCGCCCTGTCGGCATTCATTTGGAAGGGCCATTTCTTTCCTGTGACAAGAGAGGCGTGCATCCGCCAGAGCACCTGCAAGCACCCAGCGTGGAGCGCTTCGAACGGTATTGGCAGGCTGCTCGCGGCCAGATTGAGCTCGTTACGGTTGCGCCAGAACTACCCGGTGCACTGGAGATGATCGCGCACGCCACGCGCAAGGGCGTGCACATCAGCATCGGCCACAGCAACGCGCGCACTGCGGAGGCTCTGGCTGGCATTGACGCTGGAGCCGTGAGTGCAACACACACCTTTAACGCCATGCGCACGCTGGACCATCGCGACCCAGGAATTTTGGGAGTCGTACTCGACCGCAATGATTTATTTGCGGAGATCATCTGCGACAAGATTCACGTCGCTCCGGAGATGATCCGATTGTTTTGGAAGTCCAAGGGCACGGAGCACAGCATTTTGGTCACGGATGCCATGAGCGCAACGGGGATGCCCGATGGAAACTACCATCTTGGCCCGCTGACGGTGACCGTAGCCAACGGTACATGTATGTCTGAGGGCAGACTGGCTGGCAGCGTACTCACACTCGATCGTGCACTGCTCAATTTTATGGAGTGCACAGGTTGTGATTTGCAATCCGCGCTGCGCTGTTTGACGGCCAATCCAGCCACGATGACAGGGCGCGAGAATACAATCGGTCACTTGCGCGTAGGCATGCCTGCGGACATCACCGTGCTGAACGCAGATGGCGCTGTGCAGTCTGTATTGTTGCACGGTAAAACCGTGCATGGGTGATTGGATCGCCGCTTGCCTTATGCGGACTGTCGTGCTCGCCAAAGCGCGCCCATGGCAGCATCCACCGGTTCTGCAAGAATCGAAACATGAGGTAGCGCGGCGTGCACAATTGTAATTAACGCTTCACGCAGTGGCGCGACATGTGCCAGAACGCTACCCGTAAAAGCCAACTGTAAATTACTCGCGGGCAATTGGCCCCCGCATGAAAGTTTTTGCAGAGCAAAGAGAGCCATGGATCCGAGAATCGCTCCGCCCTCTTGCAGAACCTGTCGTGCAATGGCATCGCCCTGCTCGGCACAGGCGGAGACGCTGCGTGCGAGTTGGGAAAAATCTGGGCCGGGTATGCGATTGCATAGTTCGACCATATCCGTATGTGAGCCAATCTTCCAAACGCGCAGAATTTCTTCAAAGAGTTGCGTTGATTCTTCGCGATCCATTGCTAGCAGTGTGGCTCGTACGGCGTGTACTCCAATCCAATATCCAGAGCCTTCATCGGAGATCACAGGGCCCCATCCGCCCAGATGAAAGACAGCACCATTGGGCATACGCCCTACAACGTTGGAGCCGGTTCCAGCAATCACCAGCACGCCTGGGCCGCCGTGAAAGGCTCCATCCAATGCAATCTCTTCGTCGCCGCACAAATATACATGGCCGCGCAGATGCTTCTGCATCTCTGCGCGTGTCCAATCGGCAATTTGTGGCACGGTGATCCCAGAGAGTCCGATGCATGTACTGGCGATGGCGTCTGCAGGGATGCCCGACTGTCGCGTGAGGTCTGCGAGCAGAGCCGCCAGATTGTTGCTGGCTGCGTCGGTGTCGATCCGGGAAACTTTGATGGAGCCTGCCTGTGCTCGCGCCAAGACAGAGCCTGCATCTGCCAATACCGCGGATGTTTTTGTTCCGCCCGCGTCAATGCCTAAAAAATATCGCATGGGTTCAATCAATTGGTTCAGCCCCTATCCTTCTCATCAGTTCAGTACAGATAGAGCCTCATGGGGCTGCATCCAGTGTCGCCGTCCAGCCGCAGGCACTCCACAAATGTCGTTGCAGTGACTATACTGCGTCTGATTATCTCTTTCCTCGTCGGAGTGTACAAGTCATGACTCTTCCATTAAATCGTTTTCGCTTACGGACGCTCTTTGTGCTGCTGGTTTTGCTGGTGCCCGTTGTTGGCTTGGCTGCGGATGTCAGCGCAGATGCGAAGGACTTCAGTGTCGGGCAGGCACTACTTCCCATGCCGCGCGTGATGCACGACGCAGGAATGATGCCGCTTTCGCAGGGTGTTTCTGTTCAGTTTGCAAACAATGCTGAGGACGAATTTGCCGCCAAGGATTTTGCACAGGCCGTGCAGGAACACGGCGCGCATTGCCGATTGCAAGGCGCAGGGGAGCCAACGCTTCTATTGCTGCGCTCGAACACGGCGACCGCAAAAGAATTGCTTGCGCGGAATCATTTGCAGTTTTCTGATGCGATGCAGGAGCAGGGCTACATTCTCGTGCGTGAGGGAAGCCGCTTCTATGACATTGCCGCCACGGGGACTGGGATTTTTTATGGAGTGCAAACCATTCGGCAGATGTTGACCGGACGAGGAGGAAAACTTGCGCTACACACAGCCACCATCCTGGATTGGCCGGCGATGCGTTATCGTGGCATGGGTGATGATTTGTCGCGCGGCCCGGTGCCCACGCTCGCCTATCAAGAGAAGCAGATTCGCACCTTCGCCGCATACAAGATCAACTTGTATTCGCCATACTTTGAAAACACGCTGCAATTCACGGCCACGCCGTTGGCTGCACCGCCAGATGGAGCCATGTCCCGCACGGATGTCGAGGAACTTGTTCGTTACGCGCGGCAATATCACATCATCATTGTTCCCGATCAGGAATCCTTCGGCCATCTGCATCACACATTGCTCTTTGAGCAGTACGCGCAACTAGCGGAGACGCCGCACGGCAGCGTGCTGGCTCCGGGGCAGCCCGGTTCCTTGCCACTGATCGATCAATGGTTCACTGAGATTGCGCAGATGTTTCCCAGTCCATTTCTGCATATCGGTGCAGATGAGACCTTTGAGTTGGGAGCGGGGCAAACGCAGCAGGCCGTGGCCAAAGAAGGCTTGGACAAGGTCTACATGGATTTTGTGCGGCAAATATATCAATCCCTGCAGCCACTGCACAGGCGACTTTTATTTTGGGGCGATGTGGCCATGAACTCCCCGGCACTCGTGAAAACGTTGCCGAAGGACATGATCGCTGTGGCGTGGAAATACACGCCGCAGCCGCAGGGTTACGACGCTTGGATCAAGCCCTTCACTGATGCGGGCATGGAGACTTGGGTGGCGCCGGGTGTCAGCAGTTGGAATGAGGTGTATCCCGACAACGATGCAGCGTTGCAAAACATTCAGCGCTTTGTGGCCGACGGTCAGCGTCTCGGCGCGCCCGGAGAATTGAATACGGCTTGGTATGACTCTGGGGAGGGTTTGTTCGCACAGACCTGGTATGGCGTGCTTTTTGGCGCGGCGGCAGGCTGGCAGCCGGGTGCCAGCAGCATTCCACAGTTTGAGCAGAGCTTCGGCCAGGTCTTTCACAATGACGCCAGCGGAAAAATCAATCACGCACAGTTAGAGTTGATCGCCGCCTATCAAACCCTGGCCAAGGCTGGCTTGGATGCCGACACGGATTCGCTCTTCTGGCTAGATCCATGGAGTGAACAGGGGCGAATCATTTCTGCCAAACTGCTGCCCATCGCGCACGATCTGCGCATCCACGCCGAGAACGCGATGGTGGACATCGATGCTGTGCGCCAGCAGCCAAACATTCGCAACCAAGGTGCGCTGGCGGCCATGGCGCTCGGTGCGAGGCGGTTAGATTTCATTGGACAAAAATTCCAACAGGCGCAGGAGATTCTGGATGAGTACGCCCGCATGACTGCCGAGCAGAGTGATGCCAGCCAGCGAGAGGATCTTTCCCGGCTGAGCTATACCATCTCTGGACAGAATGGCCAATGCCAGGATATACGCGATGGTTATGGCGTATTGCATGACTTGTACCAGGCTGCATGGCTCAGGGAAAATCGCCAGTATTCATTGCAGGATCAGCTTGTGCGCTATGACATGAATATGCAGCTTTGGATTCGTCGCGGCGAGTTCTTCCAAGGTGCCCGTGAGCAATTCTGGAGGACGCACAAACTCCCCGCGCTACAGATACCGCAGTAAGTTTTGAAGAAGTTTCGGCGGATGACTACTGGGCCTGCCGCATACTGGCGGGCTTGCGTGTCAGCAAAAAGATCATTGCCACGATGGCAATGATCGTAAACAGCCCAGCAATACTCATCACACGCAGAATGGAGACGGTATATTTTCCGGTGGTGGGGCTGTAGTTGCAGCAATAAATCAAGATCAGATCACTGAAGCTGCCGATTTTATTTCCAGAGGCGTCGATCAACGCCATGCGCACATCACGCGGCTGATAGGAGATGCCAGAGAGATATTTGGAGAGTCGTCCCTCCGGCGTGGCAATGAAAATCACGCTGGAGTGGGCGAATTGCGACATCTTTCCGTCCGGACCCGGCACGCGCACGTAATGAAAACCTGCGGCTCCGGTCAGCGCGTCGATCGAGCTTTGCGACCCGGTCAGAAAATGGATGCCTTCCGAATTGCCCGGTCGACCCAGCCACTGCAAAAATTCCCGCTTCTCCGTCAACGCATCCGCGGGTGTATCCGCTGGGTCAAAGCTGGCGATGACCACGTCATAATCCTTGCCCGGTGTGAAGCCAGTCTGTCGCAGCGCGTCAGCCATGCCGTGCAATACCTGCGGACACAATAGGCCGCAGTGGTAATAGACCAGCGCCATCATCACCGGACGATGCGAAAAGTATTGACCCAAGGGAACGACCGCGCCATCACTCTCAATGAATGGAGCGTTCAACGGCAGCAAATGGTTTAGATTTTCATCGATGCCAGCGTGTTGCAAGTAGGCAGGCAGACTGGATGCGGGCGGGGCACCGGTTGTCTGGTTGTTTTGGAAGGCGGCAACCTGTGCCGTCATACAAGAAGATGTAAAAAACAATATCGCAGCGCACCCGGCAAACTGAAATCGAATCCGCATACTGCCGACACGTGAAATGTTTCGCACCCTCTTTTGTAGAAGAAAACCCTCGCCAGCGCAAATGGAATGATTCGGCCTTGTGGGGAGAAGTGTCATTCTTGCCAAAAGAGCAAGCGTCGGATGGGCTATACTGGCTGGGTTCGCTGAAGGATATCGATATCTTGCGCGGAGGATTGTTGCATGAGAGTGAAAATTTATGCCGCACTGGGGCTAGTTTTAGCTGTACTTGTCTTGAATGCGCTAGCGACTGCACAAGCGCAGCCGTCTGCAAATGCGTCAACGGTGGCGCTCACCGTCACCGTTATTGGAAAAGATGTCTCTCCCGTAACCGGTTTGCAGCAGGGAGACTTCACCGTTCTTGAAAATAAAACGCAACAGCCCATCCACGGATTTTCAGCACCGAGCGCTGCGCAATCCGGCTCTGCGGCTCCACGAGCTGTGTTGGTACTGGATGAGTTGAGCACCAAGTTCGATACCATGTCTTTTGCGCGCACAAAACTGCATAAATTTTTCAAAGAAAGCGGCGGGACAGTACTGGAGCCGACCTTGTTTGTCGCACTAACGGAGAATGGTCTGGTACTCCTGCACGATTACACACGCGATGCGAATGCTTTAGACACAGCATTGAGTCACCATACAACTTTGGTGGCCTATCAATTGCGCAACAATGGCAGCATCGGGCGCATTGATCGCATAAATGTTGCTCTGGCATGCTTACAGCAGATTGCCTCCTCCGTGCGCGGCTACCCTGCCGATACGACAATCATCTGGATAGCGCCAGGCTTCTCGACGATTGGCCAGATGAACTTTGACCACGGCTTGCAGGTCAGCACGTATGGGCTGATCCAGCAAATTGCCAACCAGTTGATGCAGGCCCACATCACGATTGATTCCATTGACCCGCGCGGAGCCTCTGCAACGCGCAGCTATGGCAATCTCTGGTATAAGCATTTTTCTCCCTTGCCGTCACAGGTCAATCAGGCAACCTTTGCTCCACTGGATTTGCGTGCGTTGGTCGTGCAGAGCGGCGGCAATGTTTTTTATGGACGCGATGATCTAGACATGGAGTTGGCCTGGGCCTATCAATGGGCCAACGCCTCATACATACTGCGTTATACATCCACAAATACCGCCCCGAACGATGCTCTGCGCGCCATTCAGGTCAACGTGGACCGTCCCGGAGTGACGGCGTATGCGCGGCAGGGATATTATGGCCTGCCCAATCAGGAGCCAGCATTTGTGCAAAAGACGCAAGCGCAGCTTCAGATTGCCTTGAGTAGTTCGCTGCCGTACATCGGCCTGCCTGTACTTTCCAATTCTGTGCAGATGGACCCTAAAACCCATACGGCGCACATCACTTTGAATTTGGATGGTGGCAGCCTGGCTTGGCAGTCTGCACCCGGCGGGGCCTTGGGCTGCCATTTGGATGTGGCCGCTGCGCAATTTTCCAGCAGCGGTAAGCTCATGCAGGCATCCAGTTTCGTGCAAGCGCTGCAAGCCAAGGCAGGCAGCGGAGTGAATCTGCGCGGGCATACATTGCCGGTTGTTTTGGACCTACCCATCAAGCAGGACAAGGGACGGCTGCGCCTCATCGTGCGGGATGAGGTAACTGGAGCCATCGGTTCTGCCGATGTGGGTGATTTGCATCACCTTCAATAAATAGGAAATCCTGAAATCCGCCGGGGAGCACCCTTAATGCTTCCCGGCGTTTTTTTTGCGAGCGATGGAACTGGAATGATAGCCTGTTCTGTAACCTTTCATCCGCAACCGGAGCGTGCAATTCATGCAGGACAGCTACAACGGCATACCCCTACCTTCCAATGGCGAGGCGATTCAATACAACAACGGAAAATTGGAAGTCTCCAGCCACCCCATCATTCCATTTATTGAAGGCGACGGCACCGGACGCGATATTTGGCGTGCCTCGCAACGTGTCTTTGACGCAGCCGTGGAAAAGGCCTACGGCGGCAGACGCAAGGTGGAATGGTTTGAAATCTTCGCCGGCGAAAAGGCGTACGCGCGCTTCAAAACCTGGCTGCCAGACGACACAATCAACGCTGCGCGCGATCTGCGCGTCTCCATCAAAGGTCCGTTGACCACGCCCGTGGGCGGTGGGATTCGCTCGTTGAACGTGACGCTGCGACAGACGCTGGATTTGTACACGTGCGTGCGCCCGGTGCGCTATTATCCCGGCGTGCCCAGCCCGGTCAAGCGCCCGGAGAATCTGGACGTGGTCATCTTCCGCGAGAACACAGAGGATGTGTACTCTGGCGTCGAGTTTCGCCAAGGCACGGATGAGCAACTACAACTGCTCAATTTTTTGAATGACGTGCTGCTGGCAGGCTCGAAGAAAAAAATTCGCAAGGACTCCGGCATTGGCATTAAGCCGATCTCCATCACCGGAAGTAAACGTCTGGTACGCGCTGCGATAGAGTACGCATTGAAGAACGGCCGCAAGAGTGTCACGCTGGTGCACAAGGGCAACATTCAAAAGTTCACCGAGGGGGCCTTCCGCGAGTGGGGCTATGAAGTTGCCACGGAGGAGTTCCGCGATCAGACTGTCACCGAGCGTGAGAGCTGGATTCTTGGCAACCGCGATGCCAACCGCGGCCTCACCGTACAAGAGAACGCGGCCATGATCGAACCTGGATTGGAGCACGCACCGGAGAGCTTCCGCAAGCAGGTTTACGAAGAGATTCAACAGGTCATCGATCGCATCGGCGTTTCGCACGGCGAAGGTCGCTGGAAGCAGAAGCTGCTCATCAACGATCGCATCGCCGACTCCATCTTCCAACAGGTCATCGTGCGGCCAGAGGAGTACACCGTGCTGGCCACCACCAACCTGAATGGTGACTACATCTCCGACGCCTGCGCGGCGCAGGTGGGTGGATTGGGCATCGCCCCCGGAGCTAACATTGGCGACGGCTACGCCGTTTTCGAAGCTACACACGGCACTGCGCCCAAGTATGCCGACAAGGATGTCATCAATCCTGGTTCAGTGATGCTCTCCGGCGTCATGCTCTTTGACTACATTGGTTGGAGCGAGGCCGCCCGACTCATTGAAGATTCCATGGCGCGCACGATCCAGCAAAAGTTCGTCACCTATGACTTTGAGCGGCAGATGGAAGGCGCAACCAAGGTCAAGACCAGCGAATTTGCCACGCACATGATCGCCAACATGTAAGCAGCTTTGTTTCAGATTAAAAAAGGAGAAGCATGAGAAAGAAAGTATCCATCGTTGGAGCAGGGAACGTGGGCGCAACCTGTGCGCACTGGATCGCAGCCAAGGAGCTTGCGGACATCGTTCTGGTTGATTTGGTGGAAGGCGTGCCCCAGGGCAAAGCGCTCGATCTGCTTGAAGCCATGCCGATTGAAAAGCGCGACGTCAAAGTTGTCGGCAGCAACGACTACTCCGCCACGGCTAACTCGGACATCGTCATCATCACTGCTGGCATTCCGCGCAAGCCGGGCATGAGCCGCGACGATCTGTTGCAGACCAACTACAAGATTATGTCGGATGTGGTGGGCAAGGTGGTCGCAGCCTCGCCGAATAGCATCCTCATCATCGTCTCCAACCCGCTGGACGCCATGGCGCAAGCCGCATTCAAACAGGCGAAGTTTCCGCGCGAGCGCGTCATTGGCATGGCTGGCGTGTTGGATTCCGCGCGCTACCGCACCTTCATTGCCGAAGAATTGAACGTCAGTGTGGAGAATGTGAGCGCCTTCGTGCTCGGCGGCCACGGCGATACCATGGTGCCACTGCCGCGGTACTCCACTGTCTCTGGCGTGCCCATTACGGAGTTTATGAGCAAGGAAACCATCGACGCCATCGTGCAGCGCACGCGCGACGGTGGTGCCGAGATCGTCAAACACCTGAAGACTGGCAGCGCCTACTACGCGCCTTCGGCAGCCACGGTGGAGATGGTTGAGGCCATTCTGAAGGACAAGAAAAAGATTCTTCCTTGCGCGGCCTATCTGCAAGGGGAGTACGGGATCGACGGCCTTTGCGTGGGTGTGCTCTGCAAGCTGGGAGCGCGCGGCATCGAGCAGGTCATCGAACTCAAGTTGAACGAGGAAGAGACCGCCGGGCTAAAGAAGAGCGCAGCCGCAGTCAAGGAACTCTGCGCAGTGATCGGCATCTAACTGCGTTGTTTCAATTTGCTGCAAAACTAGAGTCATTTTGAGCAGAGTTGATGCTCAGAATGACTCTAGTTTTCCTTGCATGGGCCGCTGTTGAGAATCCGGCTACGCGATACGCTCGATCACTACAGACTCAATCACCACGGGCGTTTTCGGCTTGTCTTGGTGATCACGCGCCAGTCCAGAGATTTTGTCCACGACTGGCTGACCCTCCACTACTTCACCAAAGATCGTGTGGCGTCCCGTCAGCCAGGGCGTAGACGCAACAGTGATAAAGAACTGCGAACCATTCGTGTTCGGCCCAGCGTTGGCCATGGCCAGTTTTCCCTTCACATCAAATGCGTGCCGCGAGCCTTTCGTCTCATCTTCGAACTGATAGCCGGGGCCGCCGAAGCCTGTGCCTGCCGGGTCGCCGCCCTGAATCATAAAGTCGGGAATCACGCGATGGAGGATGGTGCCGTCGTAGAGCTTGTTGCTGCTCTTCTGTTTGCTTGTTGGGTGCGTCCACTCACGTTTGCCTTCGGCAAGTTCGATGAAGTTGGTCACAGTCTTGGGCGCGTCTTTTTCAAAGAGACGGCAAACAATTTTTCCCTCAGATGTATTGAAGATGGCATAGGTTCCGGGTGCGTAGGACATGCAGAAAGACTCCTTGTTGTTGTGGGGTTTTTATTTGGTCGTGGTGGAAGCGGCAGATGTTGTCGGTTGCACTGGCTTCGGCGCAGCCGGTACCGGTGGCAACGGCTGTCCGTTTTGCACGATGGACACCTTGTACAGTGTGACCGGCTCGGTGGGTTTATCGTGCGCGTCGCGCGGCACATCGGTGATGCTTTGCGCTACCAGCACGCTGGCGTCATCGCACAGTCCAAAGATGGTGTAGTGGCCCTCCAACCATGGTGCTGCTGCGACGGTAATAAAGAATTGCGCACCATTTGTGTTGGGGCCGGAGTTGGCCATGGCTAGCACGCCTGCACTGCCAAAGTGCAACTGCGGATCGACCTCATCCGCAAAATAATAGCCGGGGTCGCCGCGGCCCGTACCTGTGGGATCTCCGCCCTGAATCATAAAGTCGGGAATCACGCGGTGAAAGGTGGTGCCATCGTAGTATGGCTTGCCATGCGTGTGCTTGTGCGTGGTGGGATCGGTGTAGTCTTTGCTGCCCGTGGCCAGGCCAATAAAGTTTGCCACTGCGACCGGTGCTTCCTTCGAATAGAGTGCACAGACCATGCGCCCCATGCTGGTGTCGAAGACCACCATTGGTCCATCGGGCTGAATCTGTAGCGGAGCATTCGATGCTGGCGCATCGGGCAACGCGGAGGCATCTGTACTGGCTGGTGTGGTGGATTGCTGTGCTCTTGCGCCGTATCCAACGAGGGCAATGCAGAAAAGTAGGGCAGTCTCAATCCAAATGTTGTGGTGGATTCGATTCGAACGCATGATATTAAATTGTACCGGGGGCCGTGGCCTTCTGCATGGCAAAACGCCTGCTCGATTCCGCTTCCTTGCCGACAAGTTTCGTCCTATTGGAGAATGACACCATGCTGTATCGCACACTGCTTGCTGCCACAGTATCGCTGGTTGGCTTGCATCCGTTGGCCGCACAGACCGTCAGCAAAAAACAGGCGCATCCACTCGCCGTCACCGCAGCCACATTGCCGGTGATTCCCATTCACGCACACCGCTTCGCTTTTGAGCCAGCACAGATCACGTTAAAAAAAGGTACAACCGTCGAGCTGGATTTAATCTCAGATGACGTGCATCATAGCTTGGTGGTGAGTGGCCTCAGCATTCACGCCGACATGATGCCCGGTACGACGACGCACGTGCAAGTTACGCCCTACGACACCGGCGACTTTACCGGCGACTGCGGCCACTTTTGCGGTATGGGCCACAGAAAAATGCACCTGATGATTCACGTGGTGAATCCATAGGCTGACCGATGAGTCCATACAGATGAACAGCGCGGCACACTCCATTGCCCAGATGGTGCAGCGTGCCGCGCAAGCGCGGGGCTTTCATCTGGCAGGCATCACGCGCGTACCGGAGCCGGACTCCGCCGAAGATTTTTCAGAGTTGGCTCGCTTCCAAGACTGGGTTGCCGAGGGTCGCGCGGGATCGATGGACTATCTGCGGCGCACGGACGAGGCAGGGAAGTACCTACGTTCGTCGTTGCGTATTCCCTTTCCCTGGGCGCGTTCGGTGGTGGTTTGCGCCGTCAGTTACAACAACGCGCAGCCGTATTCGTTGCATCCATCTTCAGAAAATACGGGATGGATCGCACGCTACGCTTGGAGCGGCCACCTTGGAGAATCCAGTCAGCCGATGGAGAGCACATCCGCATCGGAAGAGGAGGCTGCATCCACTCCAGCGCCGCAGACGATGCAGCCCACCGATTATCACTCTGTGATCCGCGCACGTTTGGAGTTGCTTGCAGAAGATATGCAAGCCGAGCTTGGCTCATTTACCGCGCGTTGTTTTGTGGACACGGGGCCGTTAGTTGAGCGAGTGTATGCCAAGTACGCGGGTCTGGGATGGCAGGGCAAGAATACCTGCCTGATTCATCCCCAGCTTGGCTCGTGGTTTTTTCTCGGCGTTCTTATCACGTCATTGGAGTTGCCCGTCGCTGCGCAGCCCACTCCGCTGCCTGACCGTTGCGGAAGCTGCACGCGCTGCATTGACGCATGTCCTACGCAGTGTTTGGAGCCATACGCCATGGACGCCAGCCGCTGCATCGCGTATCTGACGATTGAAAAGCGGGGCGAAATTTCGGAGGAGTTGCAAGCCGCCATCGGTCGCAACGTCTTTGGCTGCGACATCTGTCAGGAGGTGTGTCCGTGGAATCGTCGCGCACCCGTGACCGACTGGCCAGAGCTATCCGCACGGCCAGAGATGGTCAACCCAGCACTCGACTGGCTGGCCTCGCTCGGCGAGGCGGATTACAAGCGGCTCTTTCGCGCCTCACCTGTAGCCAGAACCAAACAAGTCGGCTTGCAGCGCAATGTCGCCATTGCACAGCGCAACCAAAAGTGATGCGCTGTGCCGTTGAGACTGCCGCAAAATCCGCTGCGAGTTCCTTACTGCGCCGCAACGGCGCTGTCCTTACCCTGCCGTTGCACATTCAACGCATTCAGTCCCTTTGGCCCCTGCTGACACTCAAACTCCACAGCCTCGCCCTCATTGAGAGTGCGAAATCCATCGTGTTGAATGGCAGAGAAGTGTACAAACACATCTTCGCCAGAGGTGCGTTGAATAAATCCATAACCTTTTGCGCCATTAAACCATTTCACTACGCCTTGTTCCCGCACGCGTTTACCCTTTCTTGTGGATCCCCGCAGAATCCCAAACAACTGACATTCCGCCATGGATGCAATCACTCAGTACTACAAATATGGCCTGCCAAGACACAGCCCAGTTACATTACGGAAAACTAGTCTGTGGAATTTCGTGACCATTTATGACAGGAATTTTTGATAAATGCAAGAAAAATTTACAGACTTCTGAAAATCGGCCCGTATCAGCTGGCAACAGGTATGCTGAAAGCAGCCGCGTCTATGTCGATCCTCTCCATTCTTCCCGATCCCCAGCCCAGCCAAGGGCTAACCAGCGCGCAGGCATCCCAGACCATCGGACAGCAAGTCAAATCCATGCTGTTCTATCTGACCCGCACCGAGGTACAC